>CAZTLH010000191.1:0-5886 GCA_964614335.1 uncultured Gammaproteobacteria bacterium | reverse complement strand
GTGACAGCAAGAAGTCCAGAGTGACAGCAAGAAGTCCAGAGTGACAGCAAGAAGTCCAGAGTGACAGCAAGAAGTTCAGAGTGACGTAATGAATTGGAGCGGTAGTTCAGCTGGTTAGAATATCGGCCTGTCACGCCGAGGGTCGCGGGTTCGAATCCCGTCCGCTCCGCCATTATTCATATATGACTCTGTCACTACGTGCCGGTTGTGCCGCTGACGCGGCTGTAAAACTCTCCTGGCATCTGCAGGTCTGCTGTATCCTCAAAGCTGTGGGTAAAATGCCATGTTGACAACAATTCGGGAAAAAGCCTCAGGTATTGTCGCCTGGGCAATCATCATACTCATTTCGATACCTTTTGCACTTTGGGGCATCAATTCTTACTTCAGTGGCTCGAATAAAATTGATGTGGCTGTGGTCAATGGAGTAAATATCGGTCAACAGGATTACAAGCGGGTATTATCTGACCGACGTCGTTCCTTATTGCAGCAATTCAAAGGCCAACTTGACCAGAAATTTTTCGAGGCAAAAGATTTCAAGAAAAGTGTGCTCGAGGCCCTGATTACCAGACAATTATTGAGTCAGGAGGTTGCTGATAAAAATTATCGTATCAGTGATCAACAACTGGCAGCACTGCTGCAGCAGAACAAACGATTTCAGATTAATGGCAAATTCAGTCAGGCGCTGTATCAAAGTGCAGTTAATCAGGCCGGTCTGTCTGATGTTGGCTATGAACAGCGTCTACGACGTGATGCTGCCGTACAGCAGATCCGTATGGGGTATTCACTGAGTGCTTTTGTTCCTGACAAGGAGCTCGATACGGTCCTGTCACTGGCGCTGGAGAAACGAATTGCTGACTATATTGCATTTCGTCCAGCGGCATACCTGGCAGATGTCAAAGTCAGTGATCAGGAAATAAAGACCTATTACGAACAACATAAACAATCTTTCCAGCGACCGACACGTCTGCGGGTTGAGTATCTGGAACTCAGTATCGACAATTTGGCTACCCGGGAAGCGCCAAGTGAAACAGATCTGCGAAGCTATTATGACACACACATCGATCAATACAGAACGATAGGAAAACGCAGGGCCAGTCATATTCTGGCTGCAGTCAAAGGCAAGAAGGATGAAGCTGCCTGGCAGCAGGCTTTGAAAAAAGCCCAGGGTATCGCTGCAAAATTACAAGCAGGTGCCGATTTTGCAACCCTGGCCAAAACCGAGTCTGATGACAAGGGTTCCGCTGCGTCCGGTGGTGATTTGGGTGAAATCACACCGGGTGTCATGGTCAAGCCATTTGAAGAAGCGGTGAGGAGATTGGCACTGAATCAGGTCAGCGGCCCGGTAAAGACACCGTTTGGCTATCACATTATCAAGTTAACAGAACTGGTTCAAGACAAGACCAGGCGTTTCGATGAGGTTAAAAAGGAAATTGCCAGGGCAGTCAGAAAACAACGGGCCGAAAGCCAGTTTTTAGATAAGGCAGAGACCTTTCGTAATCTGGTATATGAGCAATCAGATAGTCTGCAGCCTGCGGCCGATGCTCTGGAGTTGAAAGTTAAACAGTCAGACTGGATTAGTCAAGGCACGAATCCTGGAAAAAATCCATTGTTTGCAAATCCAAAGTTCGTCGAAACCGCATTCAGTACTGACGTACAACAGGATGGACTGAATTCTGCTGCTATCGAGGTCGGCACTGATCACCTGGTGGCTTTGCGAAAACTTGATTTTGAAGCTGCCACTCTGTTGCCGCTGGAGAAAGTAAAGGATCAGGTCATACAACGACTGAAAGTGGACAAGGCACGACAACTGGCCACTCAAGATGGTAAAGATGTTTTGAAGAAGTTGCAGGCTAAAACCGTTAACTGGAAAACCGTACAGGATACACACAGTCTGAATTCAGTTACATTGCCAGTCCAGCGGCATCTGGCAAAACCTGAGCAAAAATCATTGGTCGACCAGCTTTTTGCCATGCCATCACCCACTGAAAGCTCAGCTCAGTATGCTACTGTGGTGGCTCCGGATGGCGGGCTTTACCTGCTGCACCTGAGCAAAGTGACGCCGGGTGATGCCAGTCTTGCGGACAAGAAAATACGTGATCAATATCGTAGTCGCTTACAGCAAAGGACGGCCTCCGGAGATTTTGATGCCTATCTCAAAGCCTTGCGTGGCAGAGCCAAAATCAAGATATTTGAAGAGCAGCTTTAAAGCGGTTTGAATAGCCGGGTTCTCAACTATTGGCCTATACTGAAGCAACAAACCCTGTACTGGACAGAAGTTCCCGTGAGAAATCGAATAACGAGGATTTGCATGCTGTATTTGAGCGATTATGGCGCTATGGCCATCGAGCGAGAAAGCAGCCAACGAATCCTTGGATAGCGGCCGCTGCTCCCGCCAGGATTATGAAGCACGGCCAGAATTATGAAGCACAGGAGTTGCAGGCCGTTTTGACTGATTTTGAACATTTATGTTCATCGAGCGAAAAAGCAGTTAGCAAATCCAGAGTTGGCGGGATCTCCTAGGAGGCTGTCCGAGAACAGGAGTCGTAACGAGGGAAAGCGGATTTGAGGTAGATTTTTCCATGATTTGAGGCGAATAGTTGTTCTATTTAACGAAAATCAGGGAAAAATCGGGCCAAAGCCCACTTTTCCGCAGTAGGCTCTCTGTTCTCGGACAGCCTCCTAGGATAGCGGAAACTCCTGGTATTGGGATGATTAATCCTCTGCCAGTAAACGTTCACTTAAGCCGACCGTATTGAAACCGGCGTCGACATAGGTAATTTCACCCGTAATACCGGAAGCAAGATCTGAGCAAAGGAAGGCGGCCGTATTGCCGACTTCTTCTGTGGTAACACCACGTCCCAGCGGTACGGCTTTTTCATAATAAGCCATCATTTTGCGAAAGCCGCCGATGCCGGCAGCGGCCAGGGTTTTGATGGGGCCTGCAGATATGGCATTAACCCGCATGCCCTCAGGACCTAATGACTGGGCCAAATAGCGCACATTGGCCTCCAGGCTGGCTTTGGCCAGACCCATGACGTTATAGCCAGGCATCGACCGTACGGCGCCGATATAGGAGAGGGTCAGTAGCGCGGCCTGACGTCCCTGCATCAACGGATGTGCTGCCTTGGCCAGGGCAGCAAAGCTGTAGGAACTGATTTCGTGTGCGGTTAAAAATCCTTGTCTGGTGACGGCATCGAGATAGCTGCCATCGAGTTGATCCCTTGGGGCGAAGGCAACGGCATGTACCAGAATATCAAAGCCATCCCAGTGCTCGCTTAAACTTTCGAACAACTCGGCAATTTGTGCATCTGATCCAACATCACAGGGCAGGGTGATGCTCGAATCCAGTTTGGCAGCGTATTTTTCAACACGTGGTTTGAGCTTGTCATTCTGATAGGTAAAAGCCAGTTCTGCGCCTTCACGATGCATCGCCTGGGCAATACCCCAGGCAATTGATCGTTCACTCGCCACCCCGAAAATCAATGCGCGTTTGCCTTGCAAAAAAGCCATGCTTGTCCCCTAGTCAGTGTTGTTGGTTATACCGGTTTTGCCGATAGCTTCAGTTTGTGCTAAACCACAGCAGAGAATGTTCCTGATTCAGTCGTCGGCATTTTTGTCCGGCGTGCGTTGTGACACAGGTTCATTAGCGACGAGATTCCAGTATGGCAGTATAATACCAGTCGTACCGACAATCTACGCTGCTGATGAAATGGTGATGTTTTTGGAGACAACCAGCAAGCGCGTCAGTGGAGAGATGAAGTTGCTACCAGATCCGAAGTGTGAAGGAACCGACTGGTATAATACCCCGGTCAACCACTTTTAGCCGTAAGTTATGAGAACAACATCCCACACCATCGAGTCTGCATCAGACCCTTTGCAAGTCTATTGTCTGGATAACGGTGCTGCTGATATCAGAAATCTGGCTGAACGCTGGCAACTGCCGGTTACCAAAGAACCGGTCGATATGGTTGTACTCACCTACATGGATCGACGACTGGTGCTTCAGGATTTGCGTGATCGGCATTTACGACCCTTATGGGTTGAGCTAGGTGTCAACGCCAGGATGATGCCGGATAAAAAAGATCCCATTTTTCGTGCTCTGGGACGCAACTGTCACGTTGTTGTGGATGCCACGACTGGCTGGGGAGTTGATGCAGCAGGGTTGTTACAACGAGGGTTTCAAGTGTTGATGATGGAACGGAATCCGGTAATGCTGGCCTTGTTGCAGGATGGCATGGAACGCCTTGGAGCCAGACGACGGAGTGCGATTGAACTGGTTGCTGGAAATGCCATCTCATTGTTGTCTCGATTGGAGGGTGATTGTGGTCGGGATGTTGATGTAATTTATATCGATACCATGTACCCCGAAACGGGACGGAGCCGTGCCTTGCCTCGCCGTGAGCTGGTTTTGCTGCGAGAATTAGTGGGTTGTGATGCAGATGCCACCCGGTTACTGTCTGTTGCCAGACGAGTTGCGAAACAGCGTGTGGTGGTCAAAAGGCCGCATTATTCACCACCCATTGACGGTGCCAGTGTGGATGTCGTCTATCGCAGTAAATTATTGCGTTATGATGTGTATGTCAGCCCCCAAACCCTCGATCGGGTGTCAACAACATCAAAGAAGATTGAAGTCACTTGAGTCTCGCTACATTCTACTGTCCACATATCCCCTCAGCCGGGGAATGCACCACACTCGGTGCCGAAGAGGCCAGACACGCATCGGGTGCACGTCGTTTGCGAAATGGAGACCAGTTGCGATTGATTGATGGTTGTGGGACCTGGGCAAGGGCCGCCATCGAGAGCATCGGAGAACGAAAAAAATCGCTGCAGTTGCGTATTCTACTGCGACAGCGGCAAGCAGAACCTGGACGGAAACTGGAGTTGGCGACAGCGGTTCCAAAAGGTGACCGGCAGTTGCTTATGGTCGATATGGCGGTCCAGTTGGGTACTACCGGTCTTACACCATTGCAATGTCAGCGCGGTTTGCCGATCAGTGATCATACTCACAACAGGTGGCACAAAATTGCGATTGAAGCTTGCAAACAAAGTGGTCGGTTGTGGTTGCCGAATCTACATCCAGTACAAAGCATGGAGACCGTAGTAGCCGACTGCCGCGAGCGTGGTCAGGTGATGTGTCTGGCCCATCCACAGGGGGAAATATCGACTTCAGCCTGTCTTGAACTGACCAGGGGTCGAGATGTCTGTATTCTGGTCGGTCCCCAGGGTGGTTTCTGTGATGATGAGGTGGCATTGGCACTCAATAATGGTGCGATCGGTGTGTTTTTGGGTGATACGATTTTGCGTATTGAAACCGCCGTGGTTGCTTTGTTGTCTGTGTTCAGCCTGTATTCGATTGACGAACCCATGACTGACCTCGGCACCGCTGGTAAGACTTTTTCGGAGCAGGTTCCGCTGCAAATTCGATAACAAAGATTTGTTGACTGCATTAGAGAGTCTGATGCCGCCTTGCGACACCCAATCATAGATCGATAAAATCAAACACTTAGAATTTTTTACTCAAGATTTATGGCAGGTCGGCTACCCGCTCATATTGTTGTTGTAACTTGCTCATTGCGGCCTGCAAGTCATCCAGTTGTTGCTGTTCTTTGGTTACGACAGCTGCAGGTGCCCGTTCAATAAATTGTGGATTGGCCAGCTTGTTTTGACTGCGTTCTGCCTGCTTTTGCAAACGTTCCAGTTCTCGGCCCAGACGCAGATATTCCGCCTGTTTGTCGATAAACGATCCCATCGGAATGAAGATCTTCATCTCGCCTGCCCGCGAGGTCGCTCTCGGCGGTGGAATATGGTATTTTTCCAACCTCTGTAGGGACTGGGAGCAGGACGAGATTGTAATTCAGCTTTTATTTTGTTGCAGACTCTGCTATG
>CAZTLH010000190.1:0-5895 GCA_964614335.1 uncultured Gammaproteobacteria bacterium | reverse complement strand
AGATAATGTCGTCATCGCCCTGCAGAATTTACCGGCGGGGGCAATTTTGCCGGGGCTTTCGACTACATTGATCGAGGACATCAGCCGTGGTCACAAGATCGCTATCACAACCATTGAATCGGGACAGAATGTGCTCCGTTATGGTCAGATTATCGGTGTTTCAAGCGTAAAAATTCGCTCTGGCAGTCATGTCCATACTCATAATCTGATGATGAGTGAGCACGATCAGGATTATGCTTTTGGCTCGGATATACACCCGCTTGTTCCTTCAACTAGTTCTCTCCAGTTTATGGGGTATCACAGGGCTGACGGTCGTATTGGTACCCGCAATTACCTGGGTATCCTGACCTCAGTCAATTGCTCAGGCAGTGTGGCACGTTTCATTGCTGAAGCAGCAGAAAAATCCTCGTGGCTGCAAAAAATGACACATGTGGACGGGGTAGTACCAATTGTGCACGGCTCCGGTTGTGGAATGTCACGAAACCACGAAGATTACACCACCTTGCTGCGTACACTTACCGGTTATGCACAGCATCCGAATTTCGCCGGGATTCTTCTGCTTGGACTTGGCTGTGAGATGATGCAAATCACCGATATTATGGGTACGGGGCGGATACGCGAATCGGCTACTTTTCGCTCGATGACTATCCAGCAAAGCGGTGGGACGCGGCGCTCCATCGAAAAGGGCCTCACTAATTTAAAAGAGATGGCCAAAATTGCTGATTTGGCTCGTCGTGCGCCCGCCGATGTCTCACATCTGGTTGTTGGGCTGCAATGTGGCGGATCTGATAGTTATTCTGGCATTACAGCGAATCCGGCTTTGGGTTATGCCTCTGATATTCTGGTACGTCACGGTGGTACATCTATATTATCGGAAACCCCCGAGATCTATGGTGCAGAACATCTCCTTACGAGACGGGCTGTGACTCCAGATGTGGGCCAGAAATTGATTGACCGGGTCTGCTGGTGGGGGAATTACACTCGCCATAATGACGGTGAAATGAACAATAATCCTTCTCCTGGTAATAAACGTGGCGGATTAACTACCATATTGGAAAAATCTTTGGGTGCAGTGGCCAAAGGCGGAACAGCGCAATTGAGTCAGGTCTATAAGTTCGCAGAAATCATCACACAAAGAGGTTTGGTATTCATGGATAGCCCCGGTTACGATCCTTGCTCGGTTACCGGGCAAATTGCCGCAGGGGCCAATTTGATTGCATTTACAACGGGTCGTGGCTCAGTTTCCGGATTTAAACCAACACCCTGTATCAAGTTAGCAACCAATACTGAAATGTTTGACAGTATGTCGGAAGACATGGATATTAATTGTGGCGATGTTATTACCGCAGGAATAAGTCTGGCGCACAAAGGCCAGCAGATTTTCAACTTGTTGCTTCGTGTGGCTTCCGGCGAAGAAACAAAAAGCGAAGCATTGGGTTTTGGGAACGTCGAATTTGTACCCTGGAAAATGGGTGCGGTGATGTAGTGAGTTGAATGGGAGAGAACTTTTGGACTCAGTCAGTTCGTAACTGGCCAGGTCAACACCATGGGTAGTGGTTGGACGAATATTTGATGACAAACTGAGGACCTACTAATGGAACAGACTTGGCGATGGTTTGGGCCAGACGACCCGATTTCTCTTGATCATATTCGACAGGCTGGGGCGACAGGCATTGTCACAGCTCTACATGAATATGGCCCTGGTGAAGTTTGGCCTGTCGACATTATTGCTAAACGCAAGGCAATGATAGAGGATACCCCTGTGGGGTGTTCACCGTTGCGTTGGTCGGTGGTCGAAAGTGTCCCCGTTCACGACGATATCAAGACGGGTCAGGGTGATCTCCAAGACTATATCGACAACTACAAACAGACCCTAAGAAATTTGAGTCGGTGTGGTGTCGATGTGGTTTGCTATAACTTCATGCCAGTAATTGACTGGACTCGCACTGACCTGGCCTATACGCTGCCGACGGGGGCACGGTCGCTCAGATTTGATGCTGACCGTTTCGCAGCTTTTGATTTGTTTATATTGCAACGCGAGGGTGCCGAAGCCGATTACAACACCGAAACACTGGCACGCGTAGCACGGGCATTTGGGGCGTTATCCAGACAAGAACGTCGGCAACTGACGACTAATATCATCGCCGGACTTCCGGGTCGGATGACTGATGCCTACGGGCTTGATGATTTTCGAAACGCCCTGGGACGTTATCGTGGGATGGATTCTGAAACCTTTCGCAACAACTTATTTCGATTTTTGGATGAAATTTTGCCGGTGGCCGAGGAATGCGCCATCCGTATGGCCATCCACCCTGATGATCCGCCACGCCGCTTGCTGGGTTTGCCGCGAGTGGTCAGTACGGCCGGGGATATCAGGCGTATCGTCGAGCATAATACCAGCCTCGCCAATGGCTTGACACTCTGTGCCGGAACCTTCGGTGTCAGATCCGATAACAATCTGGTAGAAATGGTCTGTGAATTTGGACCCCGCATTTACTTCGCGCATCTGCGTGGTACCAAACGTGAAGAAAATCCTTTGAGCTTCCACGAGGCCGAACACCTTGGTAGTGACATCGATATCATTGGTATTATCAAGGCACTCCGGACAGAAGAGGCGAGGCGAGGTGGACCAACTATTCCGATTCGTCCTGATCATGGCCATCAGATGCTGGATGATTTGTCAAAATCTGTGAATCCTGGATATTCTGCCATCGGGCGCTTGAAAGGTTTGGCCGAAATCCGGGGGGTTATTGCTGCCCTCGATTACGTGGGCTGAGTTCTTGCGTCTGCGTAGGAATATTATTCATGCTTGTCGGCGATGTTAACAGGGCTGTCCAATGGCAGGGATTTCTGCTCCATTGATATCGTCCACTCTGGTATCGGCACCTTTCATCGTACTTATCAGGCGAGCTATGCCGATGATGTCATGGCATAAGATGGGGTGACTGTGTCATCTCTGATGCTAGCTTGCAGATGTCCTTATAGGTTGTGCTGGAACGCATGATTCCCACAGCAACCCGTATGTTTCGCTTACCATTATCTTCCATCCGGCACACCGTTTGAGTGTTTGAGCCGTCTGGAGTAGAAGAACACATCGCCTCTTGGGGAGACCAGAACTGTTATCAGGCATGCAACGAAGCAATCGAAAGGTTAACCGTTTTGCTTCATATAGCAGGAGATATCTCCGTGAGTAATTTTTTCTGGACCTGTTATTGTGGTGTTGAACAGGTATCATAGGGCACTATGGAGACACTGCCACAGCAACTATATGGGATCGGGGCAACCCGGGAACTGGATCGCAAGGCGATTGAGGAACTCGGTATCCCGGGCTATGAGCTGATGTGTCGCGCGGGTCAGGCGGCCCTGACCGTATTGATTCGTTGCTGGCCACGGAGCCAGCGTCTGCTGGTGTTCTGTGGTTGCGGCAATAACGGTGGTGACGCCTATGTTCTGGCCAGGCTGGCCAGCAAACTGGGTCTTGTCGTCAAAGTGGTGGCTAGCGCTCCTGCCCGCAGCAATGAATGCCGGCAGGCGGCCGCTGACTGGCAGACTGCAGGTGGTGAGATTGAGGATTTTTCTGCCAGCATCGATATCACGGGTTTTCAGGCCGATGTTATCGTCGATGGCCTGTTGGGAACCGGTGCCGATCGGGAGGTCACCGGGCCACTGGCCGATCTGCTGCATGCGATCAATATCGCGAAGACTCCGGTGCTGGCGCTGGATGTGCCGAGTGGCCTGCAAGCGCAATTGGGTACGGTGCTGGGGGTGGCGATTCGTGCCGATGCGACAGTGGTCTTTATTGGCCTCAACCAGGGACTGTTGACCGCACGTGGCCCGGTCTGTTGTGGCCGGATTTTTTTCAGTTCCCTGCAGTTGCCGACCAGTTTGTATCAGGGCATTGAATCGGGTGCCATGCGTCTCGATCAGCAACAGATTTTACAGGCCATGCCTGCCCGCCCCAGAGACGCACACAAAGGCTTGTTCGGGCATGTACTGGTGGCTGGTGGTGATCTGGGGATGCCCGGAGCTGCGCGGTTGGCGGCACATGCGGCACTTGCAGCCGGTGCCGGCCTGGTCAGTCTGGCAACACACGACGGGCATGCAGACAGCGCCAATATTGATTGTCCCGAGTTGATGGTATTGGGTCTTGACAGTGCTGGAGAGCCGAAATTGCAACGTGCGCTGGCCAGAGCCAGTGTGTTGGCATTGGGGCCGGGTCTTGGGCAGTCTGGCTGGGGTTTGGGCTTGTTTCAATGTTTGCGGTCTTTTGCCGGTCCGATGGTTGTCGATGCCGATGGCCTGAATATTCTGGCAGCCGAACCAGACCAGAATGATCACCGTATATTGACCCCGCATCCGGCCGAAGCGGCACGTCTGCTCGGAATTTCTACCGCAGCAGTGCAGCAGGACCGTTTTCGTGCGGTGGTCGACATCGCTCATCGTTATGGCGGTGTCTGTGTGTTGAAAGGTGCCGGGACCCTCATCGCTACGGCAGCGGGTCATACCTGGCTCTGTGACCGGGGTGATCCGGGTATGGCGACTGCCGGCATGGGGGATGTCCTGACCGGTCTCATTGCCGGTCTGCTGGCCCAGGGTTTAACACTGATCCAGGCGGCACAGGTCGGTGTCTGGATGCATGCAGTGAGTGCCGAGCATTATTTAGAGACTCACCCAGGATGGATGGTCCGGGCATCGTCTGTGGTAGACCATCTGCGTGTTGACGCTAGTAATAGACGGTTATTTCGGGTATGAATGAGTCGTCCATAGGACTCTGTGACGAGGCGGCGACGGTGGCGTATGGCAAGGCATTTGCGCAGCGGATTGAAGCGGGTCAGATTGTGTATCTTGAAGGAGATTTGGGGGCTGGAAAAACAACCTGGGTTAAAGGCCTGTTGTCAGGTTTTGGTTATCGTGGCGTTGTGACCAGTCCTACATTCACACTGGTTGAGTCCTATACCCTGGCAGCATTGACCTTGCATCATTTTGACCTGTATCGATTACAGCATCCTGAGGAACTGGAGATGATCGGCTTTCGCGATTATCTTTCAGAAAATGCGGTTTGTTGTGTTGAATGGCCACAGCGTGGCTCAGGGCTTTTGCCCGATCCGGACTGGGTGCTGGAGTTTTTTTATCGGGCCGAAGGAGGCCGAAGACTCGACTGTTACCGGAAAAACGTCTGACTGTGTTCTCGGATAAACCATATCGATCGTTTATTGCCCAATGGCTGGTGTTGTTTGCACTGCTGTTGTTTATGGATGTTTCGCAGGCAATTACGGTGGTCGAGAAAATCCGGATCTGGCGTGCGCCCGAATCAACCCGGGTGGTATTCAATTTATCTTCTGGCACAGGATTTCGTCAATATTTCCTCAAATCCCCATTGCGTCTGGTGCTCACGCTTTCCCACGCACATTGGCGGGGAAAGCTGCTAAACGTTGCACCGGGTGGACATTTTTTACGTGCAGTACGCAAAAAGAACACCCATACCGGTGAACTGCAACTCATCTTTGATTTAAAAAAACCGGTGACCACCGACAGTTTTGTGCTGAAACCGGCGGGGATTTATCCGCATCGTCTGGTTGTTGATTTATTTGGGATCAGACATAAAGCAACCAAATCAAAGACCCGCACCTCCAACAAAAAAAACGTTTCAGCAGTATCTGGTCGAGCGCCAATTCCGCATCCACGCCCCAGGGATATTATTGTAGCCATCGATGCCGGCCATGGTGGAGAAGATCCCGGCGCATCAGGGCACAGGCAAACCCGGGAAAAAAATGTGGTGTTGTCGATTGCCAGACGTTTGCAGGCGTTGCTGAAAAAAGCACCCGGTCTGCGGCCGGAGTTGACCCGACGTGGTGATTATTTCATCAGTATCCGAGGCCGAACCCGTAAGACCCG
>CAZTLH010000189.1:0-5903 GCA_964614335.1 uncultured Gammaproteobacteria bacterium | reverse complement strand
CCTAAGGATGGAATAGTCGTTCTATTTAACGAAAATGAGCGGAAAAATGGACCAAGGTCCGCTTTTCCACAGTAGGCTCTCTGTTCTCGGACAGCCTCCTAGTGACGGCTTGCAATCCAATGGCTAACGATTGAAAATCCGCAAGATGCTTTTTTGACGATGAACGCAACCTTTGACAACGATCGCAACTTGTTCACCCGGACAACACGCTCAAAAAGCGCCGGCGAACAGGATTGCATGCCAGGACACTATTCTGCTGCTGTACGGTGGTTATCCATACTGGCCTTCAGCTATGCCACTTTCGCCTTTGTCATGAGCGGATGCTGCACTGGATCGTGGATACCGACGGTCAGGCACCCTTGTGGCTTAGTCACTGGACGGAATACACGATTATTCTCGTCTTTGGGGCATGGCGAACCCTGGCTGAAAAAAATCCCTATACCCGCAAACGACTGGCATTTCTGACCCTGGCTGTCGTGATCTTCTGGTGGCTGATTCCTGAATACATCCATCTGGCTGAACCCTTTGTCGGGTCATTACCGGGTCTACCTGTTTTCCCGCAATTACACACCCCAGGTACGCTGTCGTTCTTTGTCATTTTGCTACTGGTACTGCTGTTCGGTCGTCGAGTGGTTTGTGGCTGGAATTGTCCCTGTGTCGGTATCCGTGAAACTGTCGGCTTCGCCTTCCGGGAAAAAACCCTGCGCAGTCGCACCGCATGGAACTGGCGGCATACTAAATGGTTCTTCTTTGCTCTCTATCTGACGGCAATTGTTCTGATTCTGTGGCCGGGAATGCTCCGTATTTCGTTTTTCTACAAAGGCTTTCTGGCACTCGTTGCAGTCACCTATTTTGGCACATTTTTCATCGCCCCGCTGACCGGCAACCGGTTTTACTGCCGTTATCTGTGTCCGTATTGAGCCACCTTTGGGCTACTCAACCGCATCGGTTTTTATACCATCCGGATGCGACAGGATGCCTGTATTGATTGCCAACGCTGTGAACAGGTCTGTGACATGGGGATTCCGGTCTGGCGACAGGGTAAAAAACACGGACACATCACAGGTCTGGAAGACTGTATGGGTTGTGGGCGCTGTGTACTGGCATGTCCCACCGATGCACTCGAGTTTCGGGACATCCGCAACCACTTCATGCCCAGACTCAGAATGAATGCCTCCTATCTGCTAAAACGCCCTGGCCCACCACCGCTATCGCCACGTATTGAAGTCCCAACACAGCCGTTGACAAAACGAAGAAAAAACTGGCATGAAGCACACCGTGTTTTGTCTCTTGGAGAAGCCATGAAACAAGCCGGGCGGTGCCTGGATTGCGGTGTACCCGGTTGTCAGAATGCCTGTCCACTGCACAACTCGATTCCTGAATGGCTGGAAGCATTGGCCCGTGGTGATATCCCGGAGGCGGCAACAATCTGTCATACCACCAGCAATCTGCCTGAAATCTGCGGGACAGTCTGTCCCAGTCATCGTTTGTGCGAAGGCGCTTGCACGTTGAATGCTACGGGCGAACCGGTCATCATTGGAGCTCTGGAACGAATGCTCAACGAGCAAGCCTTACGTCAGGGCTGGAAACTCCGTAACCGTTCCAAACCCGCCCAAGACAAGACTGCGGCTATTATCGGAGCCGGGCCGGCCGGTCTGGCCTGTGCCGACGAGATCAACAAGGCAGGCTTCGAGGTCACGATATTTGATCGACAACCCCAGATCGGAGGCTTGATGGCCTATGGCATTCCACCCTTCAAGCTCGACAAGGCGCTCCTGCAACGACGCCAGACGCTGCTCGAACAGGCTGGCATTCGCTTCAATCTTGGCGTTACCGTAGACACAGACATGCTCCTGCAGATAGTCGACCAACACGATGTCGTGTTTCTTGCAACGGGGGCGCAGCGGCCACGTCTCCACGGCCTCTCCGGGCAACCGTTAACCGGTGTCATCGACGGGCTGGGTTTTCTTTCAGCACTGCTCACCACCATCCAGGACCCTGACTCCACCCATGCAGATATTGCCGGCTCCTGTGTATTGGTTCTAGGCGGTGGTAACACAGCTATTGACTGTGCCCGCAGCGCAGTCCGGCTCGGAGCAATCCGGGTCACCGTGGCCTACCGACATGGCCAACAACAGATGCGTGCCGCCGCAAAGGAAATCGCAGTAGCGCGGGATGAAGGGGTGGGCTTCATTTTTCACCAACAACCCCGACGATTGATCGGCACAGATTATCTACAAGGGGTCGCTTTCGAGGCTAACGATGGCGAGCAGGAGAATATATATGCTTGTGATATCGCCATCATCGCTTTTGGCCAACAGGCTGACAATCAATTCTGCGACAAACTGGGGGTTCGCAGGAACCCCCACGGCTTTATCATCACTGATGATAACGGCCAGACCCATCACCCCAAAATATTTGCCGGTGGCGACAACAGCCACGGCCCCGATCTTGTGGTGACAGCCATCGCTGCAGGGCGACGCGCGGCCCAGGGGATGATTCTGGTCACGCAGGGTACCGGTTGAGCCCATCGATGATCGTATGTGTTCCACTGAAAATTGGTGAATCACGCTCCCTGGGAGTCGGTCCGGGAATAGGAACAGTGACGAGGGAAAGCAGATTTGAGGTAGCATCCCATGATTCTAGGAGGCTCTCTATTCTCGGACAGCCTCCTAGCACTGCGCTTCATTCACGGTTACAGTAATTCATCAAAAGAACCCGGAATGAATGCCATGTATACTGTCTACGCAACAAATACTCAAGACTTCGGGTGACAATTTAACGCCGATAATACACACTCCAGGGCCAGAGGCACGATGATGTCCAATTTGATTTCTCCCCCCATTTTTGATGGCCATAATGATGTGTTATCAAAATTATTCCAACTAGGTGCTGACTCTGAGCAGGGGTTTCTGACCGGTTATGCGGCCCACATTGACTTGCCAAAAACACGTAAAGGGGGCTTTGGTGGTGGTTTTTTTGCACTCTATGTACCAGAGAATAATCTCAATATCCATCTCAGCACCATGGCCAATCCGCCATATGACCTACCCCTCGCTGCCGAAATTCCACAGCATGAAGCACTCGACATTATCCTGGCTCAAGCAGCCATTCTTGTCCGGCTGGAAAAAATGGATGCACTGAAAATTTGTCGCACCACCACTGAATTACAAACCTGTCTGAGTACAGGCAAGCTGGCGGCCATTATGCATATCGAGGGAGCTGAAGCGATTGACGAGAACTTTAATACCCTTGAAGTTTTATACCAGGCGGGGCTACGTTCTCTGGGCCCGGTGTGGAGCCGGCCAAATTCTTTCGGCCACGGCGTTCCTTTTCGCTATCCGTCTACCGGTGATATCGGCCCGGGTCTGACCCAGGCAGGCAAAGAGCTGGTCCGGCATTGTAACCGACTCGGTATTATGCTGGATGTGTCACACCTGAACGAAGCCGGATTCTGGGATGTCGTAAAATTAAGCAACGCTCCTATTGTGGCCACCCATTCCAATGCCTATGCCGTGAGTCCCCAATCACGCAATTTGACCGATCGACAACTCGCAGCCATTGCCGACAGCGATGGGATGGTCGGCATTAATTTTGCTGTAGCCTTTCTTCGCCCAGACGGAAAGATGGTTGCAGACGCCTCACTCGATCTCATTCTGTATCATCTGGAACACTTAATCACACATCTTGGTGAAGACCATGTCGGGATTGGGTCCGATTTTGATGGTGCGGTGATCCCCGCTGCGATTGGTGATTGCAGCGGTTTGCCGGCACTTCGAACGGCATTCAGTCAACATGGGATTAACGATACTTTGATGAATAAAATCTGCTACGAAAACTGGTTTCGCGTTCTGCAACAAACCTGGCAATGACAAAGACCCTTTTTTAGTTTTCTTTGTGTGTTTATTGACAATCTGAGTGATGAGGAATCTATCCAACCTCGCGACCATTGGTGAGGTGGTCACCGCAAACTGTCAGAGAGTTGACTTTCGGGGAAAAAACCGTCTACTCTCCAACCAAGCCGGAGAACAATCTGGCTTGTTAAAGGCGGTCGGTATTACAAGGATTTGCTTTATTTGCAACAAAAAACCTGAATGACCCGCAAAAAGTCGACTGACCGGGTAATCAACTGCAGTATGATTGTCCAAAGCCTTCACCCAATGATGACGACTACAATCGAGGAAGCTTATGATGAAACCTATACGATCTTTATTATTAGGCACCACAGCCCTGGTGCTGGCTGCCGCCACGGCCTTGACACCGGTAATGGCAAAAACACCGGACAAAATGCTGGTCATAGCTAACCGGATCGACGATATCACGACCCTGGATCCGGCTCAATCCTTCGAATTCGCCGGCAGTGATGTCAGTCGCAATGTCTATGGCAAACTGGTGAATTTCGACCCCGCCGACCTGAGCAAGGGTTATGTGCCGGATCTCGCGACCAGCTGGACTGTATCCAAAGATGGCAGGACCATTACCTTCACCATGCGTGACGGTGTGAAGTTCATTTCTGGCAACCCGGTGACCGCCAAGGATGCAGAATTCAGTTTGCGCCGTGTAGTCACCCTGAATAAAACGCCATCATTTATCCTGACCCAGTTTGGTTTTACCCCCAAGAATGTCGAACAAACCATTGTCGCGACCGATGATAAAACTCTGAAAATCACCACTGACAAGCGCTTCGCTACCTCATTTGTACTCAACAGTCTGACCGCTACCGTGGGTGGCATTGTCGATAGCAAGACTGTCATGCAACATAATGTTAAAGGTGATCTGGGCAATGAGTGGCTACGCACGCACACAGCCGGATCCGGTGCCTACACCCTGGGCAGCTGGAAGCCAAATGAATCGCTCACACTCATCTCCAATCCCGATTTCTACCGTGGTGCCCCGGCCATGGAACGGGTCGTGGTACGGCATATTCAGGAAAGTGCCACCCAGCGGTTGTTACTGGAACGTGGGGATATTGATGTCGCCCGCAATCTGAATCCTGACGATGTCGCCGGTCTTGCCGGCAAGAAAGGGATTGCGGTCGATAGTGAATTGCGTGGCCGCTTGATGTACATATCAATGAATCAGAAAAACCCGATTCTGACCAAACCAAAGGTCGTCGAGGCGATGAAATATCTGATCGATTACAAAGGGATGCAAAACAGCTTCCTCAAAGGCCAGTACACCGTGCATCAGGCCTTTCTGCCGGCAACGTTCCTCGGTGCAATCGACGACAAGCCTTATTCACTGAATGTTGCCAAGGCCAAAGCCTTGCTGGCTGAGGCCGGATATGCCGACGGATTTACCGTAAATATGGCCGTACGCGAAGCCCAGGAAAGAATCGAGATCGCCACTTCCCTGCAGAACACCTTCTCTCAGGCCGGTATCAAGGTCAAGATTACGGTCGGTACAGGCAAACAGATTTTGGCCAAATACCGTGCCCGGGAGCATGATATCTATGTCGGTGCATGGGGTCCGGATTATCCTGACCCAAACACCAACGCTGGTACCTTCGCCGTCAATACCGACAATTCAGATAAAGCCAGCCTGACCGGTTTGCTGGCCTGGCGCAATGCCTGGGATATCCCGAAAATGACAGCTGCCACACTGGCCGCCGTTGTCGAAAATAATCGCGATGTTCGCAAGGCCATGTATGAAAAGATTCAGCGTGAGCATCAAAAGGTAGCCCCTTTTGCCATTATGTTCCAGAAAATCTAACAGACCGGTCGATCGGCCAACGTGCAACACTTAAATCTTGGTGGTGCCATCACCGCCTTTTCATCCTGGCCAGTGCCCAAATAAGCAATAATGACAACTACTCCTATCTCTTATACACACCTGACGCCTCCGACGCGCGAGCCCGTGTCAGTCCTGGTGGATGCCGGGCATTTTACATACAAACACCTGTA
>CAZTLH010000188.1:0-5925 GCA_964614335.1 uncultured Gammaproteobacteria bacterium | reverse complement strand
GGTAGATCTTTCCTTTCTTGTGCTAATCTTACCACAACATATAGTAATAGCTGGGTCGGCTGGATTTGGCTTATTAGCACCTGATTTTTGGTATGTAGTTGACATTTGGTAGGTTTTTAAAGTCAATGTCTTGAGTCCATACTGTAGCAGTATATTGTTTTGCAGTTGTATATATAATACTGTCAGCCATTGGTAATTTGTACTTTAAACTAACCTTTGCAGCAGCTGTTGATATTGAGGGAGTAAGCACTACAATTTGTCCCTTTTGGATTGCTGCAAGAGCTTGTAACAAATGATTTTCATCACTTTCTCGAAGTATTATTTTTGATATTTCATAAATACATATTGTTGGCACTACAAGCTCTTTAATTTCTTTTATAGGAACAGAGAAATTCCTGGCATTCTGACCACCTTCAAAGTATTCGAGCCACCCTGAAGTATCTACAACATTCATAACCTATCTTCTTCCCTAGTGAACGATGTATCAATACCCTTAAGAAAGCCTTCAAGTTCACCTATATCTCTTTCTGGGATAAATTCGATTCTATTTTCGTACTGAACAACCTGCATTCGTTGACCAGGTAATAGCTGCAATGAATCTCTGATTTCTTTTGGAATAACAACCTGGAATTTAGGTGACACTTTAACACTTAACATCATCAACTCTCCTATCGATTAATCACAAGTATTACGATATGAGTATCGATGTTTTTTGTCAAGTGGTATCGCTTTATGATTTCATGAATTCCACCAACCCATCTGTCCAGGGATGGATGTGGGTATGCCGATGGTGAGCGTAACCGGCGATACAGTGCCGATGCTGAACGGCATCATACTGGCCATCGATGCCAAAACCCCGTTTTACCCGATAACCGAAACCGGATTGAGGGTCCATGGCCTCGACCGATGAATAATGAAATTCATGGGCCGGGATACGCTTGCCCGCAGCAGGTCCCCAACACAGCTTGCCGGTGGCTTCGAGGTCGACATAGCCCTTGCCGACCGGCTTGGCATGCATGCGGGTCGTTAACGGCAAGGCCGAGACCATCTGTGCCGTTTTTTCACCCCAGCAGATACTGCGGCCGAGATACATCAAGCCTCCACATTCGGCATAGACCGGACGATTCGAGGCAATAAAACGGGCGATGTCAGCACGCAAGACCTGGTTGGCCTGCAACGCCTCAAGGTGGGTTTCCGGAAAACCGCCACCGATAAACAGACCATCGACATCCGGCAAGGCTTTATCCCTGAGGGTATTGAATTCAACCAATTCAACACCGGCAGCCTGCAGCCGTTCGAGGTCATCGGCGTAATAAAAACCAAAGGCCGAATCCCGGGCGATACCCAGACTGACAGTGATTGCCTGCTGCTCTACCTTCGTTACATGCTGAGCGGGCAAAACAGGTGCCATCATGGCCCTGATTGCAGCCAGATCGATATTTTGTTCCACGGCATCGGCCATAGCCTCGATCAGTATCCCGGCCCTTTGATCTTCATTGCTCGGCACCAGACCCAGATGACGCTCGGTGATCTGCAACGAGCGATCACGCGGTATCGTACCCAGGATCGGCAAATCCGAATAATGCTGCACCGCCTGCAACAATTTCTGTTCATGTCGTGGACCGGCAATCCGATTCAGAATCACACCCGCCAGCTGCAGATCCGGCCCCATCGTTTGCCGGGCAAAGGTTTGATAGCCGACCAGCAGCGGTGCAATACCCCGGGTGATCCCCTGACAATCAATGACCAGTACCACCGGTGTCTGGGTCAGCGCCGCGAGGGCCGCATTGCTGTCACTGCCATCGAGTGCACGACCATCAAACAGGCCTTTATTGGACTCGATCAGCTGGATATCACTGCCGATACTTTTGGCGGCCAGTAACTGGCTGATTTCAGTCGACGTCTGGGTATGAAAATCGAGATTGTAACAGGCACGACCGGTGGCCTTGCCAAGCCACATGGGATCGATGAAATCAGGCCCTTTTTTAAACGCCTGTACGGTTAAACCCTGACGCTCGAAAGCCCGGCACAAACCGGTGGTTACCGTCGTTTTACCCGAGGATTTGTGGGTCGCTGCAATTTGTATTCTGGCCGAGATATTGACGAACTCAGTTGTTGCTGTGTTCAGCTGCGCTGCACGCCAGGGGATTTTCTGCTGTCAGCCAGAGCCTGTGGCAACATCGGCAATACCCGCAACACCACCAGTGTCAGAGCACAGGCCAGCGCAAAACCGCTGATACCGAGCAATATTTCAGGCAAACTCGGGACATAACTGGCGATCTGGCCATCATAAAAACCACTGCTGACAATCTCCATCCCTGGAAACAGTGGCATGGGAAAGACCTGACCACCGATGATGAGAACATAAAGCTGCGCCAGACCACCGAATATCACCAGCGCCGACGCCAGCAACAAACTGCCGCGACTACGGCAAAACGGGGTGAAAAACAGCAATACCAGCGGGATCAGACCACCAACGACAACCTGCCCCAGCCAGAACAGGACACTGTAGAGATTCCCGCTGAACAGAATAAACTGTTCAAATTCCTGATGATTGCGAAAATACAGATTGGTCAAATGATAAACTGCTACAAAATACAATGTGGTGGCAATAAAGATTCCCAGCAACTTGCGAAAACGATCAACCAGCGCCTCACCCAGCGGCCGGTTATTCCAGGGAAACAAGGTCAACATACCGATTAATTTGACGGCCGTACCAAAGGCCAGTGACATGACCACAAACATCGGCGCCAATATGGCGGCATCGAAGGCGGAACGGGCGATAATAAAACCAAATATGGAGCCGGTACCGGTGGTCAGTACAATCCGCCAGATAAATGCAGCCATACCGGCCTGGTGATTATAACCACCCATACGTGCTTCCAGCATGGTCCACAGATAGATCACAGCAACGGCCATCAGACCGGTATAGAGAATGATATTCCAGGCAAAGATGGAGGTATAATTGTAATGGGTCATGGCCACAATCAGACGATCCGGGCGCCCCAGATCCAGCACCAACACGGCCAGACCACCGATCAGCAGTGTGATCGCGAGCACTGCAGAATATCTTGCCAGCGGTTTATAGGCCGATTTTCGAAATACCGAGGCAATGGAAGCCGTGTTGAGCGCACCGGAGGCCGCCACGATCAGAAATATGGCGAACACATGCGGCAACCCCCAAACCACCTGATTGCTCATCCCGGTCACGTAATGACCATGACTTTCCATATACCAGGCAGCCAGCAGAC
Source organism: uncultured Gammaproteobacteria bacterium (assembly GCA_964614335.1). Classification (GTDB taxonomy): domain Bacteria; phylum Pseudomonadota; class Gammaproteobacteria; order Arenicellales; family DRJH01; genus DRJH01. The sequence continues at coordinate 2,674 of CAZTLH010000188.1, read as the reverse complement.
CGATCAACACCATGGCGGAAAACAGACCCAGGACCACATAGAATCCCAGCTTTTTTTCGTTCAAAGGCATATAAACAGGTGTCGTCATGTCAGTATCCTTAAATCAGATTCCCTGGTAACGGATGCCGGGATTCAGCGCCAGATCCTCACGGATCACCCGGCTGTTGACCCGCCGGCGTTGTCTGGAAATGGTACTGTCCGGATCCTTGATATTACCAAAGGTCAGGGCTTTATTGCCCTGTTTGCTACAGGCCTCAACACAGGCCGGTTGCTCACCACGATCGACCCTGTGGACACAAAATGTACAGCTTTCCACGGTGCCTTTGCCACGCGGCACCTGCACCCGTTGATCATGCAATGCTTCATGAATGAAGGAGCGGGCCTTGTACGGACAGGCAATCATGCAATAGCGACAACCAATACAGATATGTTTGTCAACCAGCACGATGCCATCGGCACGCTTAAAGGAAGCGCCGGTTGGACATACATCGACACAGGGCGGATTTTCACAGTGCTGGCACAGTAACGGCAAGTAATGGGTTTTGCCGGTTTCCCGATCACGCAATTCGACCTTGCGTATCCAGTGGGCTTTCTGTGTAGCACGAGAACGGCTTTCATCTGTACTGCCCTTGCCCCAACCGTTTTCCTGCTGGCAGGCATCGACACAGACCGTGCAGCCCTTGGAGCAGCGTTCGGTATCCACCAGCATTCCCCAGCGAACGCTGGCAGAAACAGGCTGGCCATCCGGTTTGGCTTCAGCCTGTTCCACCAGCCGTAATCCTGGTATCAAGGCCGGACTCAAGGCCATCAGGGCAGCAGCCCCACCGATCCATTTGCGTTTCGATGGATCCGCGGGTTTCGGTGTGGAATTACTTTGCGGTTTCATGAGCTGGACTGACTTTTGCTGACCGTCTTGCTTTCCGGCACGGTGGCATGGCATTCGAAACAATCGATCTTTACCGCAGCATATTCATGACAACTGCTGCAAAACTGACCCTGCTGATTGATCGGAATATAGCGCTGTTTGTCATCCTTTTTGACATGACAGCTAATGCAGTTGGCCAGACTGTATTGCTTCGTGCGTATTCCGCGATGCATGGTTTCATCACGCTGATGCAGGATGAAATTAAAATGCTGACGGCGCATGACCGACTTTGGCTGTACACATTGTTTGGCATCCTGTGGCAATGGAATTTCCGGTAGCGGTACAGCAGCCTGTACCAAAGAGGCCACGGCCAGCGCAATCACCGCCAGGATTATTTTATGCAGCACAGGCATACCACAGCAACCCGGTCTGATCCATTCCCGCGATTTCATTTATCCGCCCAACCCCATGTTGATATAACCGGTCGGACACACATCGGCACAGATAAGACAACCAATACAGCGGTTGTAATCGGTGTCTACATAACGGCCCATGGTGCGTTCATCCTTCTTGACCCGATAAATCGCATCTTGTGGACAATAAATGACACAGTTATCACACTCGAAACACAGACCGCAACTCATACAACGCCCGGCTTCAGTCTTGGCTTCGGATTCATTATAGCCAATCAGGCGTTCATCAAAATGTCCCAGCACCTGATCGCTATCAGGCACATCGGATTGACGAGTCGCCCTGTTTTCGGCCTTGAAGTGCCCCAAAAACAACTTGTCGGCAGCGATCACCTCATTCGAGGAACGATCCTCGAAATTGTGAATGGCAAATTTCGAGCCCGCCGTACCACATGTGGCCCCTTGTTGATACGGTGCCGGTTGCAGTCCGGCTTCCTGCAACTTTGCTGGCAGATCAAAACGATGCACATCTACTTTCGGACGTTTAAGGTTTTCAATATGATTAAGATAGCGATCGACACTGTCTGCGGCAATAGAGGCCTGACCGATCGCCGTGGTCAACAAATGGGGTCGCACCACATCACCACAAACAAAATGCCCCGGCTTGTCTGGCACCGAATAGCTGCGATCGGCATTGATTAATTTGCGCTCATTGGCGATTTCTTCCAAGCCACCCATGTCAGACAACTGGCCTACGGCGGAGACAATTAAATCGGCCTCGAGAGTAAATTCGGTGCCTTCGACCGGGTGCGGGATTTCTTTGGTATCCACGGTGCATTGGGCCATCTTCAAACCAATGGCACGACCGTCGGCATTCTTGAGCACTTCCAGTGGCATGACTTCATTGAGAATGGTCACCCCTTCCTGCAGGGCATCATTCACTTCCTCCTGTGAGGCCGTCATCTTGTTCTGCGGAAATAACGCCGTCAACGTCACCTCCGCACTCTGACGTTTTGCCACCAGTTCCTGGTCATGTACCACGCGTCCGGCAATGACTTCTTCCGGGAACAGACTGGCCTCCAGATCCGGAATGGTTCCCAGACGACGCGAAACCGAGACCACATCAATCGAGGTATCACCACCGCCAATACAAACCACCTTGCTGCCACCAATCTTCAGCCGCCCCTTGTTATAGGCCTCTAGAAACTCCAGACCGGTCACACAGTTCGGGGCGTCATTCCCGGCCGCCGGCAATGGCCGACCGTTCTGACAACCCAGGGCCCAGACCACGGCATCGTAATCCTGTTCCAGCGATACCAGCGACACATCTTCGCCGACCCGGGTCCCGGTCCTGACTTCGATGTCACCGAGATTGAGAATGCGTTGTATTTCCTGATCC
>CAZTLH010000187.1:0-5969 GCA_964614335.1 uncultured Gammaproteobacteria bacterium | reverse complement strand
GGATCAACTGGCCATTGATGTCCGGACCGTGACCGGTATACAGCAAATCGGTTTCAGCGAATTCCGTGCCGACTGCCAGGACCACATCTGCGGCTTCGATCAGTGTCTGGACCGGGGTAAAGGGCAGGGTTGCACCAAGACTGAGTGGATGATATTCATCCACCACCCCTTTGCCGGCCACCGTCGAGACCACCGGGCAATGCAGGGTTTCGATCAGCCGGGTGGCTTCAAGTCTGGCATCAACGGCACCACCACCGAGAATAACGACCGGTCTTGCAGCATTTGCCAATAATTCGGCTGCCTGCTCGATACGTTTTGGGTCGGGTCCGGGGCGGGCAATACGACAGATCTCAAACGCTTGATCTGAAATCTGTGCGGTCAGTAGATCGATCGGAATTTCAATGTGTACAGGTCCGGGTCGACCACTGCTGAAAACAGCAAAGGCGCGGGCCAGTACATGCGGTATTTCGGCCGGATCGAGGATGGTATGGCTGAATACGGTAAAGGCCGAGGTGAGATTGCGCTGTGAAGGCAGTTCATGCAATCGTCCACCACCGATACCGAGTGCATTGGTCTGATTGACACTGGAAATGGCCAGTACCGGGACCGAATCAGAATAGGCTTCTGCCAGGGCGGTGGCGGCATTGGTGACGCCGGGTCCGGTGATCAGAAAACACACTCCGGGTTTGCCCGTGACCCGGGCATAACCATCGGCCATGAAACCGGCACCCTGCTCATGACGTGGGGTGATGTGACGGATACCGGTGGCCGGAAGCTGCCGATATAACTCGATGGTGTGAACACCGGGCAAGCCGAATACGGTATCGACTCCATAACGTTCTAGCAGCCGTACCAGGGCTGCACTGGAAGAAATCATCGCTATTCTCCAAGTATGCTGCAACCAGTGGTCATAATCCGGACCACCTGGACGGACAAGCGGATTTTACAGATATAGGCTTTAAGCGCCAGTCCTTTTTTCAAGGATTTATTATTTGAGTTTGATGGTTTCGTCTTGTAGCATGGTCTTTTGCCTGCGATGAGACAGATTTTCAGACTGCCGTGTAAAGAGGAATATGTGCTATTGATGTGTGAAGACGTGAACAAATGACAGCGGATTCTGATATGCGACTACAGCTGATTGTATTCGCGCTGGTCTCTGCGGCTTTTACCAATATCTATCTAACCCAACCGGTGTTGCCGGTGCTACAGAGTGAATTTGGGGTCAATCTGGTGCAGGCCTCTTTCAGTGTGTCGGTAGTGGTATTGGGGATCGCAATTGCAAATTTGCCTTTTGGGCTATTGGTGGATCGTTTTGCCATTCAGCCGATTATTCTGGTTGGTGGTTTGATGGTGGCGGCAGCCGGTGTGTTCTGTGCCTTGTCGCTGAACTTCTGGTGGTTTATCGGTGCCCGCTTTGTACAGGGTTTGTTTATTCCTGCCCTGACCACCTGTCTGGCCGCCTATGTGGCCAGAACACTGCCAATGCACCGACTCGGTGTGGTCATGGGCTCGTATGTTTCTGCGACCGTACTCGGTGGCCTTGGTGGCCGTTTGCTGGGTGGCTGGATTCACCCACCCCTGCACTGGCGTTATGCCTTTGTTTCGACAGCAGTATTGACCCTGATCGCTACCCTGGCAGCGGTCCGTGGCTTGCCAATATCGGCTTCACAGAGCGGGAATAAACGGAGTTCAGTCAGCTTTCTGGTGTTGCTGACCCGTTGGGATTTGCTGCGTATCTATCTTTGCTCCATGGGCAGTTTTGCCATTTTTTCCTCGGTATTCAACTATTTGCCTTATCGACTCTCTGCCGCTCCATTTCACTTGTCCACTGAAATGATCACGCTGCTATATCTGGTTTATGTGGTCGGCATCTTTGTCGGTCCTTTGTCAGGCCGGCTCAGTAATCGTTATGGTGTTGGACCGACATTGCTGGCGGGTAGTCTGGTTCTGGCGCTGGCATTGGGGTTGTTGCTATTGCCTTCACTGGTCGCCGTGGTATCTGGTTTGCTGGCCTTGTGTGCCGGATTCTTTACCTTGCATGCCGCAGCCGTAGGCGCCCTGAATCGTAAACTTACCAGCGGTCAGGGCAAGGCCAACGCCCTGTATGTGTTGTTATACTATATAGGTGGCTGGCTGGGTATAACTGCGGCTGGCTGGCTTTATCAAATGAGCGGCTGGAATGTCTTGATCTATGGTGCCATGTTACTGGTGTTGTTACCTTTGGGTGCAGGTCTGGCAGAACGGGAAAATGGGGTCAGGACTTGATTTGTGCATGAGATCTGGGATTTGTTGTCTAAGAGGTTGTCTGAGAATAGGAACCTACTGCACAAAAGCAGACTTTGGCCAGCACCTCCAAGATTTTTCGTTAAATACAATCCGTATTCCATCCCTAGGAGGCTGTCCGAGAACAGAGAGCCTACTGCGGAAAAGCGAACTTTGGTCCATTTTTCCGCTAATTTTCGTTAAATAGAACGACTATTCGCCTCAAAGGATCGAAAAAATGTCCTCAAATCCGCTTTCCCTCGCTACGACTCCTGTTCTCGGACAGCCTCCTAGGTTCGTAATCGGCACATCCTTGTGCCACTACTCGCCTCAAAACAGGAGAAAAACTATCTCAAATTCGATTTCCTTCGTTACTGCTCCTGTTTTCGGGCAAGCTTCTGGCAAAGATCTGGCATTAGCACCATGACTCGAGAAGCTGTGTTATACAAACGCGGGCAGACCATTGGTGAAGAAATCGCCAACAGCGTAAGTCACGGCATTGGCACACTGGCTGCCGCTGCAGGAGTGCCGGTCCTGATTATGGCGGCTTTGCAACACGGTGGAGTGGCTTCGGTTGTCGGAATGAGTTTGTTTGCGGCGAGTTTATTGCTGTTGTATCTGTCCTCTACGCTTTATCACGCCTTGCCACCTAACCGAGCCAAGCAGATCTTTCAGATGTTCGATCATATCGCGATCTTTCTTCTGATCGCTGGTACCTATACACCATTTACACTCGGAGTTTTACGCGGAGCATGGGGCTGGACCCTGTTCGGCCTGGTCTGGGGCCTGGCCCTGGTCGGCATTATATTCAAGATATTGACAGGGGTCAGATATCCTGCTCTCTCAACTACACTGTATCTGGGCATGGGTTGGCTGGTCATTATAGCGATCAAGCCGTTGTTGCAGAATATGCCTGTCTGGGGTTTGTTCTGGCTGGCTGCCGGTGGTTTGGCTTATAGTGTTGGTGTGCTCTTTTATGTACTGGATGACCGGGTCAGATACAGTCATTTTATCTGGCATTTGTTCGTCCTGGCCGGTAGTTCCTGTCATTTTATCGCCGTGTTGCGATATTCCACCTGAGTTCAGGGTAAATGAGTCTTGAGAAAATGGAAGTAATAATTCAGCTGCGGCATACCTTGCACCGGCATCCTGAGCTTTCCGGTCAGGAGCAACAAGCCGCCCTACGTATCCTCAAATACTTCCGTCCCCTACAACCTGACACCGTGATGGAAGGGCTCAGTGGCGCGGGCCTGGCCTTGATCTTTAATGGTGAAAGCCCTGGACCCGCAATTCTGTTGCGTTGTGAACTTGATGCCTTACCCATACAGGAGCTGGGGCAAAAGGACTATGGTTCACTAACGGAGGGTATCGCCCATCAATGTGGGCATGATGGCCATATGGCGATTATGGCTGCGGTTGGTGACCAGTTGGCGGTCCGACGCCCAGCCAGGGGCAGTGTGATCCTGCTGTTTCAACCGGCCGAGGAAACCGGCAGTGGTGCCCGCGCGGTGGTCAAGGATCCGCGTTTTGCCAAAATCAAACCGGACTTTGCTTTTGCCTTGCATAATCTGCCGGGGTATCCGGTTGGCCAGATCCTGTTGCGTAGCGGCTCGTTCAATGCGGCATCACGCGGGATGGAGATTCTCCTCCAGGGCAGCACGGCCCATGCGGCCCAACCGGAAACCGGCAACAGCCCTGCCGTAGCCATGTGTGCAATCATTGAACAGCTCAACAAATTGCCAGCGCAGTTTCGTGTGACAGATGAAATGACATTTGCCACGGTCGTCGGTGCCCGTCTGGGTGACAAGGCTTTTGGCACAGCCCCGGCCAAGGCGCGGATCTGGGTCACTTTGCGTAGTGCAACGGATGAGGGGATGAGCCGGTTGGTGGGTTTTGTTGAGCACCGAACACAGCAGATCGCAGCGCAGGAGAACCTCGATTATGAATGGCATTATGAAGATATTTTTGCTGCCACCGTCAATGATCCTGAGGCAGTAGCTATCGTCCATCGTAGCGCTGGGCCCTTGTCGGTGCAGGAGATGATCACACCTTTCCGATGGTCAGAAGACTTTGGCTGTATCACTGCGGTTTGTCAGGGAGCACTCTTTGGTCTGGGCGCCGGTATCGATCGACCGGACTTGCATAATCCCGACTATGATTTCCCTGACGACCTGATCGAACCGGCTGCCGCGCTGTTCTTGCGTATTATCGAGAACTGTTTGGAATAGTCTTGATCTTATCTATGCGATGACCAGTTGCTCCCACCCATCAGCAATTAGCTGACTGTTTTCATCAAACGTTCTTTTCCAAAAGAGCCCAATCACCGAATGAATCTGTCTAAGGTGATACCTGTGCAGCGTGGTGATTGAAATGCAATATTGAACCTTTTCCGTTTAATCAGCGACCCAATGAACAGAAGAGTGCATACTGGACATTATCGCTGTTAATTATATGGAAAAATAGTTGATACCGAAAACTTTCTGAGCGAGGATGGTATTCAGGAGAAGAAGGTTGATCGTTACGGTTACGCAAAGGCAGGGCTGCTGCTGGAGGTAAAGCCATGAAGAAGGTAACCAGGTATTTCACGGTAGTGAGTGTTGTGGTGTTGCTGATCGGTATAGCGGGCTCCCCACTGGCCCAACTGCGTATGCAGTCCATGCATTCGGTGGCTGGAGGTCGGGCAGCCAGCATCAGGAACATGCATGCCGGGGTAACCGCGGGCACGAACAGCATCACGGCAGCCGTCGATCAGCCGGGTTCTGCAACCGGCAGATTACAGCCCTCGACAAAGGTGTTGCAACAGATCAAAAAGTTGCCGGATCTGGTGATCAGCCGGTTTTCGCTGCCGCCCGGTGCGGTACACACGGGTTCCCGGGTTGCCTTTGATGTGGAGGTAAAAAATAACGGGTTGGACGACCTGGCAGGGGTAATCCTGCGTCTGGTTAACCGCCAGCTTCGCCGTGTTGTAGCAGAGCAACGTCTGAATCTGACGGCCGGGCGTACGACTACCGCGAAGATCCGGCTGGTATTAACCGGGTCGGGACAGGTAGTCATGCAAGCGCAAATTGATCCGGACCGGCGGATAACCGAGTCGAACGAAAACAATAATCTCAAGCAGCTTACTGTTCGTATGGCCAGCAGTGCGCGCCAGGCGAGTGCACTGACAGCCCCGGTGCAGGGTGTAGTGACCGATTCGGCCAAGACCAGACCGAGTGCCCGAAAGACTGCCAGGTCGGCACCGATGTCACGACGGCGGCTATTGCCTGTAGCGGGTGCGACGTTGTTTCCGCGCCGTAAGGTTGTTGCCGGGCAGCAGCCTGGGCGGACAGCCGGGCTAAAGTTGCCATTGCTACGGGGCGCAGGGCCGGCGAGGGCACAGGATCTTGGGAACATGGTACAGGCGGCGAAGCCGTTTACCAAGAGTTTACGCATGGGGAGCAGGTTGCCGGCACACTAGGTATTTGGCAGCAAGGTCAGGGCGCTGAAGGCACAGGGATCCGGACTGGTGATGGCAGGCAGGCAACTTCTCGGCTCAAAGCTTTCAGCACATTTCTCCGAGGCCAATTCTAAAACGAGGACGCCTGGCTCTATGCCTCAAACGGTTGCTTTGCCACCTGGCTCAGTAAATGCTCTTCAACTGCCAGGTATCGGGCCGAATCCTTCGGTGAAAGTACTGAGCAGGTCAGCCCTGAATGCCAGGGTAAAAG
>CAZTLH010000186.1:0-5982 GCA_964614335.1 uncultured Gammaproteobacteria bacterium | reverse complement strand
GGCCTGTACCAGAAAATCATATCCAGGCCGTTTTGCATAGGGGCCATCCTGTCCAAAACCACTGATTGAACAATAAACCAGTTTCTTATGATTCGTTTGTAAACTATTGTAGTCAAGGTGATATTTTTTCATTGTCCCGACCTTGAAATTCTCGATCAGCACATCCGAATGCAGGGCCAGCCGACGCAACAGGGATTGGCCTTTCGCTGCTGATAAATCAATTGTCAATGAATGCTTGTTACGGTTTGCCGCCAGATAATAGGCACTTTCCGTACTGTTCCCGCCCTTGGCATCAAGCACAAATGGTGGTCCCCAAAAACGTGTATCATCCCCTTTGCCCGGTTGTTCAACCTTGATAATCTCGGCCCCAAGGTCGCCGAGTAACTGGGTACATACCGGCCCTGCCAGCACTCTGGAGAGGTCGAGAATACGCAGGCCGGCAAGTGGTCCGTGGTTGCCCTGACCCCCGGTCAAGGCTTCTTCCTCAATACCGGACATTCAATACACACGCCACCTTCATTCAGACCCCCAGATCCTGTCTTGGATTAAATGGCATTTCTTCGGCCATGGTTCGAAACAGTTTTTTGTGTTGTTCCGTGTCGGCTACGGGCAAATGTATCTCCAGGACCGCAATAAAATCACCCGGTTTGGGTGACGGGATGCCACGTCGACGCAACCGCAACTTGCTCCCGGCAGCAGATCCTGCCGGTACTTTCAGCTGCACCTTGCCGGTGGGCGTCGGTACGGTGACACTCGCCCCCAAAGCCGCTTCCCAGGGGGTTATCGGCAGATTCAGATAGACATCTCGACCTTCGACCCGATACAACGGATGTGGTGCTATCTCAACTTCCAGAAACAAATCTGCCGCCTGCCGTCCAAGATGTGAACCACCCTGACCTGCGAGACGAATTTTTTGCCCCGGCAATATCCCCTTGGGAATACGCACCTTGACCGTTTTTACAGTTCCTGACCGACCTCCAATACCATTGCCGGTCATGCCCTGAAGTTCTATTGTCCGTGATGAACCACGGTAAGTGTCCTCCAGATCAATTTTGATTTTTGCTTGTTGAGACAAAGGCTGTGACTGGTGACCGGCATTATGATGACCCCTTGATGGGCCACGGCCACCAAACAGCGATTCAAAGAATTCGCTGAAATCACCGCCCTGATGGCCACTGAATCCACCTCGGGAAAAACCCGAAGTCTGCTGCTGCCAACCAGGGGGCGGGCGAAAATTCTGCCCCGATTGCCAGTTGGCACCCAATTGATCGTAAGCAGTGCGCTTCTCCGGGTCTTTCAGCACCTCATAGGCCTCACCTACAGCTTTAAACCGTTCTTCTGCATTGGCTTCCTTGCTGACATCCGGGTGATATTTGCGTGCCAACTGACGATAGGCCCGCTTCAGATCACTCTCTGAGGCATTTCTTTTTACCCCAAGAATATTGTAATAATCTTTGTATTTCAACGCACAACCTCAAAAAAGCGATAAAATGAGTATACTCGATTAACACACGTAACAGTGCTGTCAAACATTGCGGCCCCATAAATCATGGCCATCGGGAATCTAAGAGACAAAAGCATTGCTGTTTCAGCTTATTTATTGGGGCACCAGAGTCAAAACTCAAGCCGTAACCGTCCTACAGATTACGGTAAATCATTAACAAGGGTAATGAGAACATGCACCAGGCCTGGCAAACATTATTACGGCAAAAGCCGACGGCAGCCCTGCCATTAAACACGGCAGACAATACCATTTTCAATCTCCAGGCGGAAGCTTTGTTGCATATACACGGCCCGGATGCCAGAGATTTTTTGCAATCGCAGTTCAGCAACGATATCCATAACATTTCAGTCGCCCAGGGGCAACTAAGCGGCTATTGCAATCCCAAAGGTCGCCTAATTGCGCTGCTGCGGATATACCCGGATTTACTGCAAAATAGTAAAGACCAGGCCGATAATGAGAATCAGCCGGCTGGTTATTTTATTGTTCTGCCCCATTCTTTGGCTGAAATTGTGGAAAAACGTCTCTGCCTGTACCGAATGCGTGCCCATGTTCAGATCACAAGTACATCAGATATTGTCCACTTCGGCGTCATGGGCACCGATATCAGTGGCTGGCTTGAAAAAAACCAGCTGTTGCCGGATAAAGCGTTATACAGTTGTCGAACAAATCTTTCCCTGCAGGTTGTACGAGTCGGGCCCGATCAATATGATCTGGTGACTTCGACCGGGCAGGCGATCAAAGTATGGCAGGAGTTGGTCAGTGACAGTCAAACAGGCGATATACAACAATGGCAATATAGCGAAATCATGACTGGCCACCCTGCCGTATACAAGGACACCAGTGAACTCTTTATCCCGCAAATGCTGAACCTCGATTTGCTGGACGCCATCAGTTTTAGCAAGGGATGTTATCCAGGCCAGGAAATCATTGCCAGAATGCGTTATCTGGGCCGTAACCGACAACGAATGCTGCGATATAGCTGCGACACGGATATTGCCTTAACGCCTGGTATGCCGTTATATGGCAACGATGAAAACCGGAAAATCGGTGCCATTGTGGATGCTGTAGCCGACACTGCGGGGAGTTACCAGTTACTGGCAACGGTCAAACTCGATGATCTGGAACAACCACTCCATGCCGGTTCGGCACAGGGCCCACTTTTGTCACAACAAACCCTGTCCTCTGAAATCCCTGAATTGCAACCACAATAGTTGCAGGCAGCAAATTCCGCAGGAAAATCCACAGGAATTCAATATCGGGAGAGCTTGTTGGCGGTATTGGAAGACTGTTGGTTTGTAGGCTAACGAACCAGGAGACTGAATTATTGATCTGTAGTAATCAATTGATAAAAAGTCTCACCGGGTCGAATCATCCCCAATCGATTACGGGCCAGTTCTTCCATGGCTGCATTTCCGGTCTGCAAGTCGGAAACTTCTGCAGCCAGACTCTGGTTCTTTTGTTCCATTTGCAGGTTTCTGGCCGTGAACTCCTGTTCGCGGCCACGCAACTGCCACCACTCCAGAACACCGCCCTTGCCCAGCCAGAATGCCCACTGCAGCAACATTACAGCCAGAACCAAAAGACTTAGTAGCAGTTTACCCGTTCGCATTGCGCGGAGTATAACAGATCAGGTGTTCAGACCCCTTGACGAAAAGCCTTGCAACCCGCGAAGATGGCATCGGCACCCAGGGCTTCTTCAATCTGCAACAAACGATTGTACTTGGCAATCCGTTCGGAACGACACAGAGAACCGGTTTTAATCTGACCGGCGCCGGTTGCCACCGCCAGGTCGGCGATCGTGGTATCGGTGGTCTCACCGGAGCGATGGGAGATCGTCACCGTATACTGGTTATCCTGCGCCAAACGGATCGCATCCTGTGTTTCGGTTAAGGTGCCGATCTGATTCAATTTAATGAGCACAGAATTGGCCACGCCTTCATCAATGCCACGTTGTATCAGAGCTGTGTTGGTGACAAACAGATCATCACCCGTTAGTTGCACCTGCGAACCCAGACGATCCGTCAGCAACTTCCAGCCAAGCCAATCTTCCTCTCCCATACCATCTTCAATCGAGATAATCGGGTAACGTTCAACCCAGTCAGCCAGATACTCGACAAATTCACTGGGCGAATAGTGACTTCCCGCAGCAGCCAGATGATATTGCCCATGCTCAACAAACGCCGAACTGGCAATATCCAGGGCAATCCAGACCTGCTCACCGGCGCTGTACCCAGCCTTCTCAATTGCCTCCAGAATCAGTTCAATGGCATCGGTCTGCGAGTCGAGATTTGGGGCAAACCCGCCCTCATCGCCGACACTGGTACTCAGCCCTCGGCCACCGAGAACTTTCTTCAGACAATGAAAGATTTCAGCACCGCAGCGCAGGGCATCAGCAAAACAGTCAAACCCTGCAGGCACAATCATAAACTCCTGAAAATCTACAGAGTTCTCCGCGTGTGCACCGCCATTGAGAATATTCATTTGTGGCACAGGCAGTGACAGTTTTTGTTTTTGCTGCAGGTATTGATAAAAAGGCTGCTGTTTGTGCATGGCATAGGCCCGCGCCACAGCCAGCGATACGCCAAGCAGGGCATTGGCACCCAGACGACTCTTATTGGGCGTGCCATCAAATGCAATCAGGTATTCATCGAATGCTCTTTGATCGGCACCGTCCCGGCCTTTCAGTGCCTTGCCGAGTTCCCCATTCACATTGCCAACGGCCTGTAATACCCCTTTCCCCTGATATACCCCGGCATCGTGATCACGCAATTCCAGTGCCTCATTGACACCGGTGGAAGCACCGGAAGGTACGGAATTGATACCATGACTGCCATCGCTCAAACGTGCTTCAACCTGCACAGTTGGATTGCCACGTGAATCGAGGATCTGACGGGCATGTATTTCACTGATTGTTGTCATATTATATTTCTCCTGTTGTGCAAGTGTAGCAAATCAATTTTGATCAGGTCCTCTAGCAGGGCCCGCATTTCTGATAATGGCCAGGCATTGGGACCATCACTGAGCGCCTGTTCGGGTTCCGGGTGTGTTTCCATAAACAGACCATTGATACCGGCAGCGACTGCCGCTCTGGCCAGTACCGGGACAAATTCTCGCTGCCCATCAGAAGCCCCACCTTTACCGCCAGGCAACTGCACCGAATGCGTGGCATCGAAAACAATGGCACAGGCATTCTGACGAAGAATCGCCAGGGAGCGCATATCCACAACCAGATTATTGTAACCGAAACAACTACCACGCTCGCAGACCATCAGTTGCCCTGCTCCTGCGCTGCGGGCCTTCTCGACCACATACAACATGTCTGCAGGCGCCAGAAACTGGCCTTTTTTGATATTTACCGGTTTACCGGTGGCTGCAGCAGCCTGTAACAAATCGGTCTGGCGGCACAGAAATGCCGGTATCTGCAAGACATCCACATGCTCGGCAACCTGTTCCACTTCAGCCACACTGTGTACATCCGTCAACACCGGTACCGACAGCTGTTTACGGATCGCTGACAATACCTGCAGACCTGCCGTCAAACCGGGCCCACGATGTGCATTCACCGATGTCCTGTTGGCTTTGTCATAGGATGCCTTGAATATAAAATCCAGCCCAAGGTCTGCAGTGATTGTCTTCAACTCACGTGCGACGCCAAAGGCCAGGGCTTCCGATTCAATCACACAAGGGCCGGCAATGAGAAAAAATGGTGCCGGTCGGTCTGACCGCAAATCCAGAACGGTACTATTCACTGTCGGCTTGTTGTTCATCACTGCGTTGTTTCCGGAATTTCATCGCCGCCTGGATATAACTGCTGAATAATGGATGCCCACGCCGTGGAGTTGACGTGAATTCAGGGTGAAACTGACAAGCTACAAACCAGGGATGATCGGGTAACTCGATCATCTCCACCAGACCATCTCTTGAATTCCCGGAAAATACCAATCCAAAATCTGCCAACTGCTGACGATACCCATTATTAAATTCATAACGATGACGATGACGCTCGCGGATACAGGCATTTTGATAGATTGACCTGGCCAGCGTATTTTCCTGCAAACAGCACTCCTGTCCACCGAGTCGCATGGTGCCACCAAAATCCATATCCCGGGTTCGTGTTTCAGTCTGACCACCAGCTTCCGTCCATTCGGTTACCAGGGCGATCACTGGATCAACACAGGCCGGGGCAAATTCAGTGCTGTTGGCATCGGTCAGTGCGGCCACATTGCGGGCAAATTCTATCACAGCAACCTGCATACCCAGACAAATCCCCAAATAAGGAATTTTATGTTCACGCGCAAACCTGGCGGCGGCAATTTTGCCTTCGATTCCCCGTTTGCCAAAACCACCGGGGACCAGAATAGCATCTGCCGCTGCCAGTTCTTCGATACCACTGGTTTCCAGTTGTTCCGGATTCACACTGCACATTTAAATCCGGGAGCCGGTCTGAATTTCCCCCGGCCCCAGCTTCCCCGCCCACG
>CAZTLH010000185.1:0-6018 GCA_964614335.1 uncultured Gammaproteobacteria bacterium | reverse complement strand
ATGGTGGCTTGATCTTCGGGAAATCGACAGCTGATAGAATCGGTGAAACATCAGCTATTGAAAGTGATGCACTTAATTCACCTCACTACATCGTTTATATACCCGAATAAATCTATAACAAAGCTCACGTATATCGCTCTTATTGAAGTGAACGGATTAACAAAGAATCGCCCTGGGGCGTCTGGCGACGGCCGATGAACAGGCACGTGTGATCACCTTTATGCTCAGTGATGCGGCTTCCTATCTCAGTGTCGCCTGTCTCGACAGTAATGGTGGCTCGGTGATGCTGTAAGGCACTATTCGGGTACAGAGGTCGCGCGCTGTCACAACGAAAATCATGATGGTCTGCTCACAGCCACCAAAAAGCGGTCTAGTTGATTGGCAAAAGCCTGTCGATCCGACTGCTTCAATGTCGATGGCCCACCGGTTTCCACACCACTGCTACGTAATTGATCCATCATGTCACGCATTTGCAGACGTTGTTTAATATTGTCCACGGTATACCGTTCGCCGCGTGGATTCAGTGCTGTACCGCCATGGGTAATGACATCGGCAGCCAGCGGGATATCTGCCGTGATGACCAGGTCACCCGCGTTGAGATGCTCGGCGATATAGTCATCAGCGGCATCAAATCCACTGGCAACCTGGACCGAACGAATAAACCGGGATGCCGGAATACGCAAGGATTGATTGGCCACCAGCACCAATTCAATCTGCACACGTTCAGCCGCCCGATATAGAATCTCCTTGATGACCCCGGGACAAGCATCGGCATCAACCCAGATTCGTATCAATGGTCTCTCCATTTCCATCAATTCAACCATGTACTTTGAACAATCAGCATTAATCGCCCCCGCTATCCTGTATACGACCGATCCGGTAGGAATCAATGATACCGGCCAACCAGCAAACAAGAAGAATGATCCCGATAATATTGATGGATTGAACATCATTTCCAGACGAGGTTGTTGCCAGTAACCCAGTGATGGTTTTGACATCGAGCGGTACTGTGCCGGTCTGTATTTGTTCGGTTATGAGCAACGATTTCTCGACGATATCGGTAATGAGCTGGGAAAACCCAAACAAGGCCACGCCAAACAAAACGACACCGGGTAAATATTTCTTGAGATAGAAATGCCCTGCCCCGGGAAAAATCAAGGCCGATAGCAAAGCCGCTTTGCTCGCCTTTTTCATCGGCTGAGCGGCACTGGAAGGATTGCCGGGGTCAGACAAACCTGATCATTACAGGCCTGGATTTTCAGACTCACCGCAGGGCGTTGTAACACAGCTGTTTGTGGTAGCGAGGTCCGAAGTGTGACCAGACCCTGGTAGACAGCGATGCCTTTGGGTTCAAACGGTGGTTTGAACAATGTGGGTGCCGGGTAATCTACCCCGGTCTTAGGCTGTCCATCCAGCAATAGCCCGGTGGCAACGAGATAAGTGTCGGTAGCGGGATTGGCATTGATATGGTAACCCTCATCGATTTTGATCTTCACCACCAGATCTGTAGTGCTTCCCCGTGATTCCAGTTTGGCTTTGGCGTGGACATAACTGGCCGAACTGGACAGGCTTGCAACGCTGCGCTGTTTGTCAGCCTTGCCGGCGCGCTCCAGCGCCACCCGCAGCGCCGGTTCACTGAGTGAAGCCAACAAATCTCCCCAGTCCGAGGGATTCAATACAATCTGAGGACCCAGTCTTGCCAGTGCCCGGTATGCAGCAAAGGCATAAGCTGGTATATCAGTGGTACTGGCCAGGTCCAGTAACAAGCCGATTGCAGCAGACTGACCAGAGGGCTTGACGGCATCACCGTCAACAGGTGGTGCTAACAACAACCCGGTAGTATCCGTCGTCGCCATCAAAGCCCCGTCTGCCCGAATAAATTTCAGGACGATGGTATCAGCAAGTTCTTGCGCACGTGATCGCCATAGCTGCTTGCCTGACGCATGATACAAGGTCATAAACGCCCTGCCGAGCAGGGCATAATCAGAGAGAAAACCTTGTTCTCCGGCTTGGTCCTGGAAAAACTGATGTTTCAGTACACCGGTCACGGGATCGAAGGCCTGCTGCCAGAACCAATCGGCCGTGTGTGCTGCCGTTTCCAGCAAGTCTTGCTGTTCTAACAATTGACCGGCTTTTGCGAATCCAATAATGGCCAGGGCATTGTCTGCGGTAACGATTTTTTCATCACGTAGCGGTTGGGCACGTTGCTGTCGGACCTTCAACAATTTTTGTCGCAATGGCGCAAGATCCTGGACCGACCCGGCCAGGCGTTTACCCTGGGTCAGTTTCCGGGCCAATTCCGCATGGAGTCGTAAAACACCACCGACGGGTGGTTTATGCCCCGCCGCTGCATCGGGCATGGCTGTCAGAGCATAAAGCGCCAGGAAACGTTTGGCCTCCTGAATGCCGAGCACCGATTCAATCTGCTTTTGGGTCCAGACATAACTCGCACCTTCGACGCCATCGACTTCGGCATCCTGTGCACTATAGAAACCACCGCCAGATGCCATCATTTCACAGCGTAAATAGCGCGCTGTACGCAGCGCCACCTGCCGAAATAGCGGTGTTTTTGTCACCGCGTAAGCCTGTGCATAGATACTCAGCAATTGGGCATTGTCATACAACATCTTCTCGAAATGCGGGATCGACCAGGCCGGTTCGGTACTGTAGCGATGAAACCCGCCACCCAATTGATCCATCAAACCACCCTCGGCCATGGCTTCGAGGGTGGTCGTGACCATCGTTAAAACCCTGGCCTGATGTTGTTGCTGATAGACCGCCAGCAGCATCGACAACTGTGGTGATCTGGGGAATTTTGTCACTCCGTCACCAAAACCACCCTCGAAATCATCAAATCCTGCAACAGATTCCTTGATCGCCAGCTGTAACCATTTTTTGCTGCTCGATCCTGCGTCTGCCGTGGGTGTAGCACCCTGTTCGGTCTGTTGCAGACTACGATAGACCTCGTCTGCCACAGTCATTACCCGGTCGCGCTTGTCCATCCAGGCCTGATGCAAAAGAGTTAGTAACTTCGGGAAACCACGATGTCCCTGAATGTCCTTCGCAGGGAAATAGCTGCCGGCAAAAAAAGGTTTCAGGTCGGGCGTAAGGAACAAGTTATTTGGCCAGGCACCACGACCAGTCATGACCTGGGTTGCCAGCATATAAATACGGTCGAGATCTGGTCGCTCTTCCCGATCGACCTTGATATTGATGAACCACTGATTCATTAATTTGGCAATTTGAGGATTTGAATAAATCTCGCGCTCGGCCACATGACACCAGTAGCAGGTCGAATAGCCGATGGAAACAAAGATGGGTTTGTTTTCCCGTTTGGCGCGTGCCAGAGCCTCCGGTCCCCACGGATACCAGTCCACCGGATTGTGCGCATGCAGTTGCAAGTAGGGGTCATGACTGTCAATCAGACGATTGCTGTAGGCTTCTTGAGCAGATTCTGCGAGTTGGGAAAATACCACTGTTAGACACATCACCAGGGTGATCATGAACAACCGCAAGCGTACAAAGGCATGGGTCGTACAGTGTTGATCTCTTTCCTTCATCGGCAACAGCCCTGTTTGCAATGGAGCCTGTAATGGCTGACTGGATGATTCTTACGCTACTGATCATATTCCAGGTGCATGGATCTGCTCATCGAGCATCATACTATCATAATAGTTTTTACATCGATTGCGGTTAGCACGATAGTTATTTGAAAACACCCAGAAAACGTGTTGCAAATTGTCACCACGCAAAATTATATGTCGAATATAATAAGACTATATTTAAGGCATAAGTGTATGATATACTCTAGACTGAGTCTTATACGTGTTCGCCATTTAGACGGAGAAAAAAGGTGAAAATAAAAATCGAAGCTTTGGCTATTGGTTTATTGATAACACTTTTTAGTTTTACAACGCCTTCCAGCGGAGAAGGTTTTACCACCAAGAACCTCGATCAGGTTCTGATGCTAATCCAGTCAGGGCAATACTCAGCAGCGAATCGCCGGCTCTCGAAAGTAGACATCGATTCCTTGAGCAAGAAATTACACGGCATCGTTTTAAATCTTCAAGGTTCGTTATCGATCCGCTTGGGATTGCCTTTGCAGGCGTTAGAATACTTCGATCAAGCGGAAAAGGCGGGGTACAAGGGCAGTATGCTCAGTTTCAATCGCGGCCGCGCTTACCTTGCGATCAATCAACCCAAACTGTCGATCCTGGAATTCCAAAGTTATGTATTGCAAAACCCGAAACAACCAGCCGGATATGAATACCTGGGCAAAGCATTTTGGCTTGGCGGTGACCTGGATAAAGCCAAGAATTATCTCGAGATTGCGCACAAACTCAACCCCGATAACGATATCCCGCTTTATTTTTTGGCTAAACTCGCCTATGAGAGAGGCCAGCACGATCTATCAGCCAACTATCTTGTCCGTATGCTCAGCAACGCGGATCGAACGCAGCTTGATAAAAAGGTTACTGATACAATGCCGACGAAACTTGCCAGCAAAACGGAAAGTCAGCCGGATAAAGCCGCAAATAACTCAATCAGCGGCTGGTTGTCTCTGTCACTTGTGCTTAATGACAATGTGATCAGCCTCGCCAAAGGGGCCCCTGTGCCAGCAGATATTGATGATATATCGGATCAATCTGCACAAATCAATGCTGGAATCAACTGGCGTGCCTACGACCGGGGTGGACAACTTTTTCTCCTGGGCTATCGTTTCAACACCAATCGCTACCATTCTCTTGATCAATTCAATATCACACAACATGAAGTACACGGCAGTTTTTCAAAATGGTTGAATAAGTCTTTGCTGGGTAGCGCCACATTGGGTTATTCCACGCTTAATCTGGATGGCGATGGTTTTCTTGACAGAGCGTCATTAGGGTTCGGATTGAGCAAGCAGCTTCAGCCGGAAAGAAGACTAAGTTTTCAGTACAGGCTGACCGACAATAATTATGACCACCCGACGCTGGTCGGCGCACTGGATCGGGATGGCACCAGCCATCTTTTGGCGGTGAATTTTCACCAGAGACTGGGGAAATGGTCGACCATCAGTGGGCTGCAATTACATTCCGATAACGCCGTAGGTAATTCCTACGATGCGACAAATTATGCATTGCAATTTCGCGTCAGCCGTGAACTACCTTCAATAACCTGGAGGACACATTCTTATCCATTGAAATTCTCGGCTTATCTGCGGCTATCCAGAACCGAATACGATGGAGTGAATGCGCTCGCTCCGGTGAAACGCAGTGATGATGCGATTCAAACTGCGCTCGCCATCATTTCCCGCTTCAGTAAGAAGATAAGTGCCGAGATTCAACTACGTCACCTGAATAATCGCTCCAATATTGCATTCTTCGAATACGATCAAACCCAACTGGCCGTCAGTATTACGGCTACATTTTGAGGACTGAATAGTGAGAACTTACCCAATCAAACAGTTGGTCAGACGATGTCTAGGTGCGGCCTCTATAATATTGCTTACCATGAACAGTGCGTGGGCTTGTTATGATCCATCAGGCAATCCAGTAAGTTGCGGTGCCTCATCGTGTGACCCCACAAGGTCTGCCGCAGGTGGCCGGGCTTGTACACCGCCGGTGTTTAACATTGGAGACCAGCCTGGAGACACTATCTTTCCGGACACTCTTCCACCAGGGCTTCCCGTAGACACACCAAACAACGGCAATCTTCTGCCAGAAATTCAACAGGTCGTAGATGAAATCGAAGCATCCAAGAAAGCGTCAACTGATAATTTCGTTTTGAAATTTGATCCGTTCGTAAATTTCTTGAACGCGATAAATAAGCGAATAGAACAGCAAGAAAAGTATATTGAAGGCTCTAAAGATTTTGTCAACCCTGAAGCTCTGAACAAAATTTTCACAGAACCTAAAAAAAGAAAGAGTAAAAAGTACAAGCTAACTGCTGATCAGATGTCAAAGATTAAGTCGATTGAAGACTTGGACAAACGCATTAAGAATTTAGTCGCGAAACTATTCTTGGGATCCCCGGAAA
>CAZTLH010000184.1:0-6026 GCA_964614335.1 uncultured Gammaproteobacteria bacterium | reverse complement strand
TTTCCCAGACGGCGAGCCCGCCTTCGAGGATATAGACCTGGCTGAATTTCTGACGAGAAAGTTTGGCGGCGGCCTTGCTGGAACGGGTCCCGGTCTGGCAGGTTACCACCACCGGTTTTTCCTTGAATTTTTCCAGCCCGGGCAGCGCATCGGCCAGACCGCTCAGTGGCACATTTCTGGCAGACGGTATATGACCTTTTTTGTAATCTTTTTCTTCCGAGACATCGATTAACAGCGGGTTTTCGTCACTGGACAGACGCATATACTGCAGTATGCCCAGACGTTTGACGCCTGACATTTTCTGTTGTAACGGCTCCATGGCAATGAGCCCGATAATCACAATCAAAGCAGCAAATAAATACCAATTCTGGCGAATAAATTCAATTTCCATAAAACGGCCTGTACCGGGGGTAAGCGATAAAAAACGGACCGCAAGGGTAGCGTCTGCAGGTTCTTCTGGCAAGCGTAAAACACTGATCCGGGCTGTCAAATGGGAGGTTTCTACAGCATCACCCGTTCGATCCCGCCCTGTTTGAGGGTTTGTACAAAATCTTGTTGCCAGCTCGGACCTAGTTGATCACGGGCCAGTTCCTCGACCATATAGCTGACTTCAAGCCCGGTCGTTTGTCGATAGCGATTCAGACCTTGCATACAGGCCGGACAGGAAGTGAGTAATTTGACCTCACCATGGCTGCTTCGGCTCTTCCCGGTCAGCGATTGAATGCCCTGCTGCAGGCCCTCCTGCTTCAGAAACTGCAATTGGCTGGCGATATCCGGGCGCGAAACGGCGAGGGTGCCCGCCTCGCCACAACAGCGCTCAGTCAGCTCGACCCGGTTATTCATCAGCCGCCGTACGACCTGTAGTGGATTGTGCTGTTTCATGGGCGAATGACAGGGGTCATGATACAGATAGTTCGCAGTCTCGCTGCTGCCGAGTGTGACGCCCTGTTCCATCAGGTATTCGTGAATATCCAGTAACCGACAGCCTGGGAAGATTTGTTCAAACTGGTATTTCAGCAGCTGATCCATACAGGTCCCGCAGGATACGATGACGGTATGGATATCCAGATAGCTCAAGGTATTGGCCAGACGGTGGAAAAGTACGCGGTTCTCGGTGGTGATCTGTTGTCCGCGATCGAGTTGACCGGCCGCGGTTTGCGGATAACCGCAGCATAAATAACCCGGTGGCAGGATAATCTGTTGATCGAGATGATAGAGTGTGGCGAGGGTGGCCAGCGCGATATTGCTGAACAGACGTTCCGAACCGCAACCGGGAAAATAGAAGACGGCCCCGGTTGTTTTGCCGGCCAGCGACGGTTTGCGTAACACCGGGATCACAGATTTGTCTTCGAGGCCCAGCAGTGCGCGTGTGGTCTGCCGTGGCAGGTCTACCCGCACCGGGCGGCGTACCAGTTCGACAACGGTAGTCCGCAGTGGTGGCCGGGTATTGGTCACAGCCGGCAGACGGGCATGGCGATGCAGAAAACCGAAGCGCTTGAATACGGTATGCCCCAGGGCCATGGCCTTGAACCCCCATTGCAGCAGACCCAGACGCAACATGCGGATGCTCCCCGGATCGGTGCTGTTGAGAAACGCCAGCGCTGCCCATTGACCGGGGCTGGTATTTTTTTGTCCGCGGTGATTGAGGATCTTGCGCATCCGTACGGTAACATCAGCAAAATCGATATTGACCGGGCAGGGATTGAGACACTTGTGACAGATGGTGCAATGATCGGCGACATTGTTCATTTCTTCGAAATGACGCTGCGACAGGCCGCGGCGGGTCTGCTCCTCATACAGAAAAGCCTCGATCATCAATCCGGTGCCGAGAATCTTGTTGCGTGGAGAATAGAGCAGATTGGCGCGGGGAATATGGGTCTGACAGACCGGTTTGCACTTGCCACAACGCAGACAGTGCTTGATGTCATCATTGAGGGCGCCGAGTTCACTGGCTTCCAGGATGATCGCTTCCTGCTGTACTAGACGCAGCGAAGGGGTGTAGGCATTGTCCAGACCGGCACCGGGCATCAGCTTGCCGCGATTGAAGTGTGCATGCGGGTCAACCTGTTGCTTGTAGTCGACAAAGGCCTGTAATTTTTCCGGATCCAGAAATTGTAATTTGGTCAGCCCGATACCGTGCTCGCCGGAGATTACACCCCCGAGTGACTGCGCCAGCCCCATGATTCGCGCGACCAGTCGCTCCGCTTCATGCAACATGTTGTAGTCATTGGAATGGACCGGAATATTGGTATGGACATTGCCATCACCGGCATGCATGTGCAGGGCCACGAAGAGTCGTGATTCCCTGATTTCCCGGTGAATGACGCTGAGTCGATCGCGTACCGGCTTCAGGTCACGGCCGGCGAATATCCGCTCCAGTCGATGGGCGATTTCTTTGCGATAGCTGTGCACCAGATCACGACGCAACAACAGATCCAGCAGACTGTCGTTTTCACGGACCAGGTTGATTTCCCGGCCCCGCAGAAATTCGGTGTGGTCCCTGGCCGGATCATCAAGCCGGGCCAGGATGTGCTGCCAACGGCGAATGGCCCTGTTGATTGCAGCACAGGCGGTTTGCTGTCTGTCGTTCATAATGGCATTATTTTCGGCGGAAGCTTCATACCCTTCACGTTGCCTGGCTTCGGCAAGATCACCGGACAGATAGGCCAGCACGGCCTGCATGATGGTCAGCTTGTTGGCAATGGACTGCTCAATATTGATCCGCTCAATACCCCGGTTGTAGTCTGCCAGCCGGGGCAGGGGGATGACGACATCTTCATTGATTTTGAAGGCATTGGTGTGCGCGGAGATGGCGGCAGTCCGCGCCCGGTCCAGCCAGAAACTGCGCCGTGCCTGTGGGCTGACGGCGATAAAGCCCTGCCCCTGCCGGGCATTGGCCAGACCGACAACGGCCGAGGCGGTGCGGGCCAGGACCGACTCATCATCGGCCACCAGATCTGCCAGCAAGACCATTTTGGGACGTCGCCTGCGTGGGGTCTTGGTGCTGTATTTTATCGCCCGCAAATAGCGTTCATCGAGGTGTTCCAAACCCGCCAGCAGTACCTCCTTGTTGTCGTCTACCAGCGTTTTGATTTCAACGATGGCCGGCACTGCTGTGGCCAGATCATTACCAAAGAACTCCAGACAGACAGTCCGGGTATGTTGTGGCAGACGATGCAGCAGGAAGCAGGCCGAAGTGATCAGACCGTCGCAGCCTTCCTTTTGTACCCCGGGCAGACCGGACAGGAACTTGTCGGTGACATCCTTGCCCAGACCCTGTTTGCGAAACGCACTGCCGGGCATTTGCAGCAGTTTTGGCTCTGCAACGGGTGTTTTCCCATCCTGGGCAAAGTAGCGGATACGAAATTGTACTTGCGCCTGATCGTGTATTTTTCCCAGATTATGCTGTAGACGTTCGACTTCAAGCCAGCAGCCATCTGCTGTCACCATCCGCCAGGAAACCAGATTGTCCAGGGTCGTGCCCCACAGTACTGCCTTTTTGCCACCGGCATTCATGGCAATATTACCGCCGATGGTGGAGGCGTTTTGAGAAGTGGGGTCCACGGCAAAAACCAGCCTGGCCGCAGCTGCAAGATCGGAAACCCGTTGGGTAACGACACCTGCGCCGGCAACAACAGTCGGCACTTTTTTTGTCAGACCGGGCAATTTTCGCCATTCGATGGCTTCCAGACGTTCCAGTTTTTCGGTATTGATCACCGCACAATGCGGATCCAGCGGGACCGCAGAGCCGGTGTAGCCGGTCCCGCCACCACGGGGTATCAGACTCAGTCCGCAGTCTATACAGCCGCGGACGATCGCCGCCACTTCGGTCTCCTGGTCGGGACTGATGACAACAAATGGCACTTCGACACGCCAGTCGGTGGCATCGGTGGCATGCGAGACCCGGGCCAGACCACTGAAATCTACATTGTCGCGTCGGGTAATCGTGGCCAGTGAACGCTCCACACGGCGACGCAGGGCAGCATCCTCGTCGAATTGGCTGGCAAAGCTGGTGACAGCCTGTTTCGCTGCCTGTAACAGCCGTATTGCTTTCTGGTTGTCATTGGTGCGCAACTCGAATTGCTGCAGACGACGCTGCATGCCATCGATCAGTTCACGGCGACGTTTCGGATCTGACTGCAGGTCGTCCTGCAGATAAGGATTTCGTGTCACCACCCACAGGTCGCCGAGAATCTCGAACAGGATTCGTGCCGAGCGGCCGGTCCGGCGACTGGCCCGCAGTTCGTCCATCAATTGCCACATTTCTTCGCCCAGAAATCGAATGACGATTTCCCGATCGGAGAAGGAAGTGTAGTTATAGGGGATTTCGCGAATGCGCTGGGCTTCGTTCGAACTCATCTTAGCAGGTATTTCCTGATCACAAGAAAACCCGGTCTGTTAAGCCGGGGGCGGGTATTCTGCAGTTTCTAACGTCAGCACAGGAGTGGATGACTGTCATTTCATGATAAAACAGCCAACAAATCCCGTGCCCTGATAGGCTGGCAGAAGCTCCTGGGGATGCTATTTTATCGCAAAATGGCTTCTGTTATCGGCATCTCCCTCCCCAAACGTGGCCAATACCGGGATTTGTGGGTGTTCCTGCTATGGTGGACACCCCCGGGTTGCAAAATTCACAAGAAATTGACTTTTTACGATGTTATTGTAGGGCGTGTTCGAAGCGGAAAGGAAAAGGAAGCAGGATGAAAAAACGATGTGTATGGTGTGGCGATGATCCTCTGTATGTTGCCTATCACGACGATCAATGGGGTGTTCCCGTTCACGATGACCGGTTACTGTTCGAAATGCTGATCCTGGAAGGCGCGCAGGCGGGTTTGAGCTGGTTGACAATCCTGAAAAAAAGAGAGAACTACCGCAAGGCCCTGCATAATTTTGATATCGCCAGGATTGCCGGTTACACACAACGGGATGTCCGGCGTTTGCTGGATGACCCGGGTATTGTACGTAATCGCCTGAAGATCGATGCCACCATCAGGAACGCCAATAGCGCCCTGGCCATTATCGAAAAATTTGGCTCGCTGGACTCATATTTTTGGAGGTATGTTGAGGGTGAGCCTATCCAGAATCACTGGCAGTCGCTGGCGGAAATCCCGACAAAAACCAGATTATCAGATACCATGGCCAGGGATTTAAAAAAACGCGGTTTCAATTTTGTCGGTTCAACCATCTGTCAGGCCCTGATGGAGGCTATTGGTATGATCAACGATCACACCATCGATTGCTATCGTCACCAGGAAATCCAGCAACTTTCGCAGCAGAACTCGGATCGATGACACAGACAGGATTTATCGGTACCGGGGAGATCGCGGTTGCCATGGTCCGTGGGCTGGCAAATCGTGGCCACCAAATGACCATTTCAGACCGAAATACAACAACGGCAGCATGGCTGGCAGAATTGACCGGCAGCCAGACCGGTGCGGAAGCCTATATCGTTGCCCTGTTCGCAGGCTATCTTGGGGGAATGCCAAAGGATGGTCAGGGGCGGTTACTGGAAGCCCTGCAGGGGCTCTCGACTGAGGGTGGGCTCAACGCCAGCCTGCGACAACACATGCAAAAGGCCGGCGTGCTTGGCGACTTGCGCGACGGCCTTGACGCTTTTCGCCCGCGTCTAGGTTTGCCCGCAAAGGACCGTTGAGAATCGAATCAATATCTTTCATGATAAAATCATGAGGTCAGATGGTTTGGTGTCTGAACAGTGCAAAACATAATTGGATGGTCATCGATAATGCAATCCTCGGCAGTGGAGTACCGTGCCCATGTCTAATATTGTCACGATGGATCTATAGGCATCAAAGATCCTCCCGCTCAAGCTTCAAGTAATCCCAAATGTTTCACAAATGGACGGAAGTCTTTATCAGAATAAAGTAGGGGTAGTCTTTTCTCAATGCAAAAAGACGCTATGATGACATCCGCAGTTTTACGAATCGTAATACCTTTTTTGCGCAGGGCTCGAAAATTCTCTGCACTTTTTATGGCCATATCCCTTCCGAGCATTTCAAGTACTGTAA
>CAZTLH010000183.1:0-6033 GCA_964614335.1 uncultured Gammaproteobacteria bacterium | reverse complement strand
CATGGCTGTGGCCGGGTCGGCAGCATTATCGATCACCCAGCGTAACTGATTTTCAGCACTGGCATAATCTTTTTTGCCGGCGCTGACTTTTGCCAGCATCAATCCTGCCCTGGCCGCGTAACCGGTGCCCTTGAATTTCTCCATCAGCTGTGCACCGGCGGCAACGGCCTGTTCTGGCGTATTCGCCAGCACTGCCGCAGCCACTTCTTCAAACAACACAGAGGCAGCTTCTGCCTGATTCTTTTGATACGTACGCCAATAATTAACACCCACCACAACAATCAAACCCAGTACCACACCAGCAATAATGGAATGACCATTTTTTTTCCACCAGTCTTTCAGTTTGGCAGTTTCATCATCTTCGTATAACAGTGGATCTGTCATGCTATATCCTCAGGCCCACTCGGGCGTATCCTAGGTTAGTATTCATTTCGATGTGCATAGTATTTGTGATTGCAACAAAGTTGCCAACTGCGGCCAGGCGATACTTTGCTGCGGACTATCATCACGGAGCGATTTGACGGTCACCGTCTTGTTGGAGAGTTCTTCATCACCGAGTATCAGGGCAAATCGGGCACCACTGCGATCGGCTTTTTTAAACTGTGACTTCAGGCCACCCCGCCCGCAATGAGTGATCACCGTCAATCCGCTATCCCGTATCAGTTCGGCAAGCTGCGGTGCCTGTTTGTGTGCCTCTTCTCCAAGCCAGACCAGATAGGCATCTGTTGATTTAATCAGGTCTTTTCGTTGCTGGGCAGGAATAATTTCCATGATTCGATCCAGACCGATTGCAAAACCTGCCGCCGGCACATTTCCCCCGCCCAATTCCGCTACCAGCTGATCATACCGGCCACCGGCACAGACAGCATTTTGTGCCCCCAGTTGATTTGTCACCCATTCAAAAACTGTCGATGTGTAATAATCGAGACCCCGGACCAGCAAAGGGTTGACCCGGTAAGCCAGACCCGCCGCGTCCAGCCTGGACTGCAGTTCACCAAAATGTGCTGCTGCCTCTTCATCCAGAAAATCAAGAATTCTCGGCGCTTCGGCGATCACCGGCTGCATGACTGGATTTTTGCTGTCAAGAATACGCAACGGATTCCGCAACAAACGACGTTTACTGTCTTCATCCAGCTCAGCTTTACGACCACCAAAATAATCCAACAGTGCCGTCCGGAATCGGGTTCTGGTGCTCTCGGACCCTAATGTATTGATCTGCAACTCCAGACCTGCAATACCCAGATCCGACCAGATTCTGGCCGCGAGCAGCAAAATTTCTGCATCCACTTCAGGGCCCGGCCAGCCAAATGCCTCGATGCCAAATTGCTGAAATTGCCGGTAACGGCCTCTTTGAGGTCGCTCATGACGGAACATGGGGCCACAATACCAGAACCGCTGGCCAGCTACACGAAACAGACTGTGCTGTATACCGGCGCGAACAACACTGGCTGTGCATTCAGGACGCAATGTCAGTGCATCACCACCCTGACTGTTAAAGCTGTACATTTCTTTTTCGACAATATCGGTCTGTTCACCGATAGAACGTTCGAACAAGGCTGTTTTTTCGACAATCGGTGTTCTCAGTTCCCTATAGCCATACTGCGCGGCGACTCTGCGCATGATCTCTTCCACAGGACCCCACTCTGCTGTCTGTTCAGGCAGCAGATCACGCATGCCTCGAACAGCTTCCATTTTTATCGCCATGATTATCTCGCCAAGGTCGAAAGTGGTTGGCCTACTTCAAAACGGGCAAACATGCCTGTACCGTTGTCCTTGATCAACACCGGCTTGCCGCGATACATAATACGAACCCCCTGACGATTTCCAAGAAAGATCTGAAATGGCGGAGCACCCTGTACAGACAAGGTTCGACCCTGGACTACCATACGATTCATCAATCGTTTTCCGGCGGAATCGCGGATATCCACCCAGGAGCCCAAATCAAAATACAGCATCAAGGTACGATAATCATCACTCAACTGCAGTCTGGGCATCGCCGACTTCTTTTTCTTCACCACCACGGGTTTGTTGACACCAGGACGGGTCTTATTTACAGGCCTTTGTTTCGAATCCAGACCAGTTTTATTATTGACCAGGTGGGCTGCAGGCTTTTTGGACAAACGGGCATTCCTGTCACCAGGTTTTACCGAAGGTTTATTTTTCACAGTAGGCGACGGCTTATCTACAGATTTCTTCGTTATTTTTTTACTCTTCTTTTCAAGATCAACTGCAGATAGCGGTGCTAGGACGGTAATTTTTATTCTTCCTGTATTGGATGCTGATTGGTCGCTCGCGATTCTATCAGATTTCGCGACCAGGGCTGTTGTCGATGGAGTGGATTTTCGGGCAACTGACGGTTCGGAAGAGCTGGAAGAGCGCAGGGCTTTGGTGTTGTTTTTTACCGTGTCTTTGATTTGGATTACAGTTTCTACCGAACCAGGATTAGCAACAGCCAAACCCGGTGTGGTGGTCGACTCTGACGCCGAAGTCTCTGCTCTGGACGCAACAATCGGTGTCGAAGCCGCAGATTCATTCGTAATCACACTGCTGGGTTCTTTACCAGCAGTACTGGTGTCAGCTTGATCCGTCGCCAGACTCGATGCAATAGAATCCGTTGCCATATCAGACCCAGGTTCAGCAGCAACGATCACCGCATCAGCAGATGGCTTATTGATCGCAGCCGTATCCAGTGCACTGTTATCCACCATCCTTTGACTCTGCCACCACCAACCTCCAATCATCAGCAACGCCAATAACAGCAATAACCCGATATAGCGTGCTGCACTGTCGCGATGATGTGGCAAATTACCTTCAAGCATTGGCTCGATCAATGGTTGTGTTCGCTCTCCTGACGACAAATCCTGCACCTGCTCATACAGATGTAATAGCTCTGAATCATCGAGTTTAACCAGCCGGGCATAATTTCTTAAATAGCCTCTGGTATAGGTTGCACCGGCCATATTTTCGTATTGATCCTGTTCCAGCTCCTCAATCCGGAGTGGGTTCATATGCAGCTGTACGGCAACCTCGGCAACACTCAGACCCAGCTTTTCCCTGCCGACCCGGAGTTGTTCTCCCAGCGATACATGCATCTGACTGTCTGTAGTTGCCAGTTTTTCTGATTTTGATTTTCTCATTTGGTTTCGTCCTGCAAATAGCCGATCGTTATTCCGGATTACTCTTCAGCTTCGGGCGAATGGAGTTGTGACGACGCTGATCCAGTTCTCGAAGGGCTCGTGATTTTGGAAACCGGGTTTGTAATTGCTGTGCATATTCCGCAGCAGCCTTTTCGTCACCCAGACGTTGCTCCACACCGAAGGCCAGCAGCATCAATTCTGGAGTTGGTTTGGCCACAGCCAGATAACGCTCGATATATGCTCTGGCAGCGAGATCTTTTTGTTCAAAGACATTTTGCTTGGCCATACCCAATAAAGCAGCATCAAGTCTTGGATTGATCTCCAGCGCATGTTTGAGATACCTTCTCGCCTGCTTATGTTTTTGCACTTGCTGCTGATAACATAATGCGATCAGGGTATTGGTTAAATCCGGTCTTGGATTCAAACGAATTTTCAAGGCTTTCTGGTACTGTTGATCCGCTTTTTCAAATTTCCGGCTTTGGCAAAGATAACTGCCATAATCATTGGCAGCCGAAGCATTTTCGGGGTTACTGAGCACCGCGTTTTTGAAATATGCTTCCGCTTTTAACGGCTCATTGATTCGCAGCAGCAATAGTGCCATGGCATGATTGGCACGGTCACTGTCAGGCATTAATTGCAGGGCTTTTTCAAGTTCCTTTTTGGCAACTTTCAAATTACCCTGCCCCATATAAGCCACACCGAGATCAACATGTATTGCACTGCGCCGACCATTATCCCAGGGTTTGCGAACATTGGTCTGGGTTGTAGTGCATGCGCCTAGCAACAGGCTGGCCAGCAACAGCAATGCCATCCATCCGGAGCGATTGAATTGTTGTATTATCATTGAAAACTTGCGGCCATTTTTACAATACGTGGTAACCGCCGGGTACGATCATGTACCTGACCGGCCAACTGCCCGCAGGCGGCGGCGATATCCTGACCACGTGTTTTTCTGGTGATGGTCATGACACCATGCTTGATCAATATTTCACGAAAATGGTCAATAGTTGCAGCATTACTGCAACGAAATCCGGAATTTTCAAATGAATTAAATGGAATCAGATTGACCTTGGCCGGAACATCACCCAGTATACGCGCCAGCCTCAACGCCTGTGTTGGACTATCATTGATCCCGTCGAGCATTATATATTCGAAGGTAACCTTACGACGGGCTTCACCAGCCACATAACGGCGACAAGCATCAAGCAGTTCCGGCAATGGATATTTTCGATTTAAAGGTACAAGACGGGTCCGCAACTCATCATCTGCAGCATGCAGGGAAACCGCTAGACTAACCGGACAGTCAGTTGCCAATCGATCAATCATCGGCGTTACCCCGGCTGTGCTCAAGGTAACCCGACGTCTTGACAGACCAAATCCAAAATCATCCTGCATCAGATGCATGGCAATCAACACATTATCATAATTACACAAAGGCTCTCCCATCCCCATCATCACCACATTGGTGATTCGTTCACCCCCTTCACGCACTGCGGCTGGTAACGTCTTAGAAGGGAGGAATTCCTGCTCCAGCAACCGCTCAACTGCCCATAACTGGCCGATGATTTCTGAAGCCTCAAGATTACGGTTAAATCCCTGTCGAGCCGTTGCGCAAAATGTGCAATTTAGTGTGCAACCTGCTTGTGATGATATGCAAAGCGTGCCACGATCCGTCTCCGGGATGAAGACGGTTTCTACAGCATTACCATCGGCCATTCGAAAGAGATATTTCCTGACCCCGTCTGCAGCCAACTGTTGACGAACCAGTTCTGGCGCAGCAATCTCAACATTTGATGACAGCTGCTGACGCAATGCTTTGGACAAATCAGTCATCTCTGCAACATCTGAGACTTTATGATGATACAACCACTTCATCAATTGGCGAGCCCGAAATGGCTTTTCACCGATCGACTCAAACCATTGCTCGAGACCCTGCCGGTCGAAATTCAGTAAATTATTCACGACTGGCAAAACACCGAAATCATTTGTAACAGCCTTCTTCATAATAAATGGGGAATCACAATCTCGAACAAAATTCTTTGTCCGTAAAAAAATAACTTATTTCGGTTTTGGCGGTGTCCGGTCCATCAGAACCGTGTACCGAGTTGGCCTCGATGGAAGTCGCAAAATCAGCACGGATTGTTCCGACAGCGGCCTGGGAAGGATCAGTAGCGCCCATGATTGCCCGATTACAGGCTATTGCGTTTTCGCCCTCCAGTACCTGTACCACGACGGGTCCAGACTGCATATAGGCAACCAGATCATTAAAAAAAGGCCGCTCTTTGTGAACTGCATAAAATCCTTCGGCCTGTTCCTGGCCAAGCTGTAGCATCTTCATTGCCACAACCCGCAAACCGGCTTTCTCAAACCGGCTGACAATTTCGCCAATTACATCTTTTGCCACTGCATCCGGCTTGATAATCGAAAGCGTACGTTCTACTGTCATGTTATTCTCCTGGTAGGTACTTCTGAATTAGCGATAATCGGTGCTCGCCAGCAGCAGCTGGCCAGACACTTTTATTCAATCCTGTCAAACCCCTAATTGTAACTGCAGGAGCACTCGCTAGCCAAGGATTCACAGACTGTTTTCACACTAGATGGTCATAAATGGCAAAAATCGTTCGAAACCAGCCCACATCCCAGAAGACTGCTCCAGAACACAAACAGGAACGAGGGAAAGTGGGTGAGGCCAGTTTTTCGATCATTTGAGGCGAGGTGTAACACAGGGATGTGCCGCTTACGAACCTAAGGATGGAATAGTCGTTCTATTTAACGAACATGAGCGGAATAATGGACCAAAGCCCGTTTTTCCGCAGTAGGCTCTCTGTTCTCGGACAGCCTCCTAGGAGCCTGTCCGAGAATAGGAGCCGTCACGAAGGAAAGCAGATTTGAGACC
>CAZTLH010000182.1:0-6085 GCA_964614335.1 uncultured Gammaproteobacteria bacterium | reverse complement strand
CACTACAACTGCGTACTTAACCGGTAAACGGTAAATCCCAGATATGCAAAATATACCACTCGGGATGGCCCTTTACGATAAAGCAGCCTGATAACCAACAACATGTAAGCCAACACCAATATGGCCATTGGATTGTGGTAGTTGATATCAGGCGGTGCCCCGTAGCCAAGAAAAAGCAATAATAGCGTAGAGATCATGCAGACCGATAACAATTGCTTTTGTTCCCGGGTATAACTTAAAGCGATTGGCATCGACGATGGGTACAACCGAAACCACAATTCCTGCAGCAAGAGAAATACCAGTAACGGGGCAAATAACATCGATAAATGATCAAATTCAAACAGATTCCAGAGCCGTAGACCTTCAAAATAATTACTCGACAAATGCGAAAAAATACCACTCCAGTTGACCAGTTGCAGACTGTCTGCCATTTGTTGCAATCTATAGTGAAGCTGTCCAGCAAGTGGATTATGTTCAAAAAATAACCTCATAGTAGCCCATAGTCCGTTTGGATGATCCTCTCCATTCAAAAACATCTGTTGGAGCAACACGGTACTAGGCTTAAAGTACAGCAACTTGATGATCGCCCAAGGCATGTTGATCAATGTAAAGACCAAAATAAACTGCAATGGCCCAAATAACCGATGGCCCCACTCAGATAGAGATGATTTTCGCCAAGGAAGATCTCTGCTGACAAACCAGATAAACAATACCGGTAAACCCATTGCCAGGCTGGCATGCATATTCGTTGCAAGACCGAAGATCGTACCAGCCAGCCACCATCGATATTTACCCTTGTCGATCAACCACCAGGCGAGACCACAAAGAAACAGCGCGGCACCCGCCATTTTGAACCAAGCCATAAACAAATTGCCAACAAAGAATGCGGTTGCAGCAGTCGCCAGCAACACAGGCAACGGATTGCGATCTGGCAGGTATCGCTTCATCAGCAGCCACATGGGGAAAACCACCATCAAATTACAAAACAAGGCAAAACTGGCAAACGTGATATAACTGTCAGCCAGCAAGGATGAGACAGGTTTCAGAATGGTACGAATTGCCGCATACATTGCACCGGAAGCCATTTCCCGGTCTTCAGGCTGATAAAACAGCGCAGGATGGCCTGGCGGGCCGTAGTATTTTGCAAATGACTCATTGCGTGCCAATGCCCTGGAATTAACATAGGGAAAATAGTTGTCCAGTGCCCAAAAAGCCCAGAAAGTCTTGGGACCGGATACCGAGTTATAATTAAAATTCTGCTCGGGTAGTGGGGTGTCCTTGATCATAACATGGGTCAATAACAACCCTGACACAACAAAAAACAGCACTACTTTCCTCAGTTCTGCTTCACCAACTAATGAACGCCAGGCAGGCACAATCAAAACCAACAAACTGACAAAAACAAGCCCAGGAAAAAGTATACCAACCTGGGATGGAAATACGCTTCTGAGCAGGAAGAATATAAAATACACCAGTATCCAGAAAACCATGGCTGCAGGAAACAACAACAGGACACCTCTGAGTCCGGGCTGAAGATTTCTGCAAAGAGCAGCTACCAGACCTAGCCCGGGAACAATCAATAGTAACAATAATACCAACGCGACCAAGTAGGGTACTATCAGTAAATCCTCCCATACGGTTCCTGTTATTTCGAGTCTATCGATGACAACCTCAGGTCGTTCCGCTCCTGGTGCCGGAAAAAAAACCAAACGAACTACGTCAAAAGCCTGGCTGGGAAGCAGGAAATCATAACTGAGATTGGCACGCACGAATGGCGTCTTTGCAGATACTGACACCGGTTTATTGTGATAAAAGGTAAGCACCTTATAGGCATTTGCACCGGTCGAATGCCAGGGCACGAGCCAGAGTCGAAATTTTTTGTTACGCCAGCTTTCGGGCGCATCCAGGTCGAATGAAGATGGAGTAGAACGTCGCAAGTGCAAGCGAACCCCTTGTCTCGGGTCTTTTTTCAGCGACAGACCATTTAGATGGTATGCCAAGGTGATCTGAGGCTGCGGTAACAGAGGCGATTCTGCCACTGCCAGATGGATGTTTGACAAGAGGACAAGCATCGCGATCAGCATCCTGGAGAGAGAAACCTGAATCATGATTGCAGCACCGTACAACTCACTCGTAATTCAACCGCCACCACGTCGAAATACCAGCCAGAAACGTTCCATAAAAGCAGCATGCTCGGACGTGCTGTAATTGGTAAATTTAAACGTCGTTTCCAATGACGGCAGACTGAGCAAACCACTCAACCTGCGCTCACCCTGTTGACCGAGCTCGATTTCCAGCAATTGGTTGGCTTCCAGCAATCGCCATACTGGCGACTGAAATACAGCCTTGCCAGTACCGAGGACTTTGGGAATCAGTCGCTGGAACTCCTTGCGAGTCATACCCAGCAAATGCTTTTCGACGATAGGCTCCAACTCAGGGCTCAACCGCCCGCCACTGGCGGCCAGATCGCCAGTGTTTGCCCGGCTTTGAATGTTGTTTGTGCACGTATGGCCGGTGCCACATAGATTCCGTTATGCAGCACCAGATGAGCCTGTTCGGCCGGTATTTTCAGCCGCTGAATCACATCAGCCACCGTGGTGCCGTCATCGATATCGAGTTGGATGCGATTATTGCCAGCATTGGCGGGAAGATAAGAGCCCAGGCTGGCATATAGTTTCAAGGTAATCTGCATGGCTTTATGGCGCCAGGGTTGCCAAATAGGCCGGCATAATTTGGGTCGGGTCAACCATAAGACGCTGTTTCCAGACCCCAAGTTGCGATCGACTCTGAATCAGTCCACGCAATACACCGATATGTTCTGTATGACCCAGGGTATTGGCGCCGACCAGTACATCATCCTCAAACTGAAGATTGAAATAACGATAACCGGCTTCATCAATCCGTGTCACCGATTCACCGCCATCTACACCCTGCCAGAGTCCAAAGGAAGTAGAAATCAGACCCAATGTATCCAGGACATTCATATTCAGACTGCCAGGATGCTGAATACTGCCAGCACTCACCATATTATTGGCTGCGATACGACCATGATCGACAGCCGTAGGTTGAATTGCCTGCACACTATGGCCACCGGTTGAAAAATCACGGCCTTGGGCTACATCTCCGGCGGCAAAGATGCCTGCCACTGAAGTTTGCATCGTGGGATCGACCAAAATACCAAGATCGCATTCGATCCCGCAAGCTGACGCCAGTTCCAGATTAGCCGCTACACCGGTCGCGGAGATCACCAGTTGTGCTGGAATGGTGTGCCCCTGATCGGTACAAACCACCAGGGAGGAACCTTGTTGTTGAATCGACTCCACCCGGGTTGAGGTCAGAACTGTCACTCCTTTTTTCTCGCACCAGGCTTTCAGTAGATTACCACACTGCTGATCCAACATCCGTGGCACCATCCGGTCACCGGTTTCGATGACGGTCAAATTGACCCCACGGGAAACCAGTGATTCGAGAATAATGGAGCCGATAAAACCGGCACCAATCAGGACTACCTGACTGCCAGCCTCCGCCTTGGTGGCAATGGCGCGAGCATCAGCCAGTGTCCAACATGTGTGTACACCAGGCAGATCAATACCACTGACTGGTGGCTGCACCGGATGAGAACCGGTTGCCAGCAATAGACGATCGTAGGCCTGTGTATTGCCATCTTGCAGCGTCAATGCTGACCTTGCCGGGTCGATTTCGCTGACCCGGCAGTTTCTGAGCTCGATGCCCTGTTGGGCAAAATGATCCGGCGTCTTGCGCAAATGAGTGCCGGTTTCATCGATCCGGCCAACCAGCATATAGGGTAATGCCATTCTGCTGTATGGCGCTTCTTCCTCACCCCCGAACAGGGTGACCGAAGATGCGGGGTCAAGTGAGCGTAGTGTTTCCGCTGCAACCACACCAGCCGGGCCACTACCGATAACAACATGCTGCATATCAGTCCTCCTCAGGTTATTTTCATTTGCTTGATTGTCTCTAGGAGACTGTCAACACGGCAATGTTGTACTGCCGTGTTGACCTAGGAGCCTGTCCGAGAATAAAGAGCCTACTGCGGATAAGCTGAGTTTGGCCAGATTTATTCCTGACTCTCGTTAAATACAATGAGCATGCCATCCTTAGGTTCGTAAACAGCACATCCATGTGCCACTCCTCGTCTCTAATCATGAAAAAATCTGCCTCAAATCAGCTTCTCCTCGCAACGGCCCCTATCCTAGGACAGCCTCCTAGTCCTCAGGACAAACCCAATCGACTCATGGTCTCACTGGCCGGTTCACCCGCTTCATTCCAGCCCCGGAGTTGATAATATTCTGGCAACATTTTATCCAGACCACTGGTTGCCCCTTCGGTTGGCCCTGAATTTGAAGGAAGATCAAAAAAGCGTTTCGGCAACGTATCATCCTTGCTGGTCAAACCTGCACGCAGATTAAACAAACGCTCAAGATTCCAGACCCGCTCACCCAGTGCCATCATATTCTCCGGACTCCAGTCACCCTCACAGGCGGCGTCCACCTGTGGAGCGATATTGTCCATGGTCCAGGCAAAGGTGGTAAAAATACACAAACCGGCAGAATCAACTGCTGCGGTGGCATCCTGAAAGGCTTTTACCAGACCCGCCTTGCCTTCAGTGGCGGCAGGATCAGTCTTTTCGGGAATACCCAGCACTTCAGAAGCGACGGTGTAGCCGCGCAAATGACAGGCACCACGATTGGAAGTCGCATATGCCAGACCCATACCCTGGATACCACGTGGATCATAGGCCGGGAACTCCTGACCCTTGACCGTCATCGACAATTCCGGATGACCATATTTTTCACATAAACGTTTTGAACCCAGCGCCAGATCACGACCGAAGCCTTCACCGGTTGCCACCAGTTCGGCAGAACGGGTCAGTGCTTCAGCCGATCCAAAATTCAGCTCCAGACCCCCTGTAGTTTCGGTGGTAATGACACCCATCTGAAACAGCTCCATGGCCGCTGCCAAGGTTGATCCAAAGGTAATCGGATCCATACCATCTTCATTACACAGAAAATTGGCATAGGTCAGGGCATCCAGATCATTGACCCCGGTATCGGCACCGAGTGCCCAGGCGGCTTCATATTCCAGGCCGCCGGAGGCCGCCCAGTATTCAGGTTTGGTTTTGACCGAAAAATGCCCCTGATCGATGGTAGAAATTCTGCCGCAGGCGATGGTACAACCAAAACAGGCTGCATTGCGTGTCAAATTGGCCTTGCCATCGGATTTTCGTGGTGCGGCCATGGCCTCTGCGGAGATATCATTGGCTCCATCGAACTGGGTATCCTGCATATTCCTGGATGGTAACGAACCAATTTCATTGATGACATTCATCAAAACCTGGGTACCAAACTGTGGCAGACCACCGCCGGTGACCGCATTATCCGCCAGCACCTTCTTGCCTTCTGCCACGGCTTTCATAAAACCGGCAGGATCCTGGATATTGGCGATACCTTTGGTACCACGAACGGCTACTGCCTTGAGATTCTTGGAAGCCATTACAGTGCCCACACCCGAACGTCCTGCAGCCCGGTGCAGGTCATTGACTATTGCCGAATAGAGGCATCCCTGTTCGGCAGAACGACCCACACAAGCAATACGCAGTTGTGGATCCTGATGTTTGGCATGCAACATCTCATCGGTTTTCCAGACCGACTGACCCCATAAATCATCAGCCGGCATTAGCTCGGCCCGATCATTTTCCACATACAGATACACCGGTTGTGGAGATCGCCCTTCAAAGATGATCATATCCCAGCCGGCATTCTTCATTTCCGCACCGATAAAACCTCCGGAATTGGAACACGCCACAGCCCCGGTCAACGGACTCTTGGTAATCACCGAATAGCGTCCGCCGGTTGCAGCCGGGGTGCCGGTCAAGGGGCCGGTTGCCATAATCAATTCGTTATCAGGACCCAGCGCATCACATGCCGGATCAATTTCTTCACACAGGTACTTTGTTGCCAAACCGCGTTGCCCCAGGAATTCCTGCGCCCATTGCATATTCAACGCTTCCGGCGTTACCGTGCCGGCAATCAGATTAACGCGGAGTATTTGTCCAGTCCAACCC
>CAZTLH010000181.1:0-6089 GCA_964614335.1 uncultured Gammaproteobacteria bacterium | reverse complement strand
GCTCGCGACGTCGAACAACACGTCACCCCGGATTTCGCGCCGCAACCGCGTAGCAAGGCGGTCAAGGTCTGCAGCAGTATGCAGATTCACACCAGCAACTTGCCTGGACACGCTATGCATCGATTTTTTCCACTTCGCCTATCCAATCCTAGATCACGAGACTGCAGCCATCCACCACAATATCCTGTGTTCGTTGTCGTCAAAGGGGAGCGCACTAACGCCGACATTGGCAGATAAGCCGAATTGCCGTACCAAAACAGGACCTACGAATCGAGTGCCGCCGCACCCGCTTGCGCAATCTGCTCGTCCTGAGGCGACTGCACACCGGAAACCCCGATGGCGCCCACACATTCTCCCTGATGCAGCAATGGAATACCACCCTGTACTGCCAGCAACGGCATACTCAATGTGGACATACGACCGGCGACGATTCGCTCTTCCCAGATCCTGGTCGGAGACCGTGAGATGGCAGCGGTACGTCCCTTTTGCAGGGCAATCTCGGCATTGGCTGGCGTAGCACCATCCATACGTTCGAGCATCAACAGGTGCCCACCATCATCGACAATGACGATAACTACATTCCATTCATTCCGCCTCGCCTCAGCCTCGCAAGCAGCAATCATTTTCTTGCAGTCATCCAGCATCAGACAGGGTTTGGTTTTCATTCGTCTCGATCCTCATCCATAAAAATATTCATGACAATTCCGGCACACGGTATCAGCTCTATTTCACTACGGCCAAATAGTAACACGAAACAACAATGCCGCCGTTGTTATGCCACTGATTTGCTTGCCTCAGGAAATCCCGTTTTACGGTGGGAGCTTAAGCAGTGATGATCGCATTCACTATGGACCTCGTCACAATCATTGGCACGGTAGGCACCCGAACCGTTGCACCGATGCCTCCATTAAATTTGCAGTACGGGACTGTACCCAAGGTGCCCCCAAGATTTTCTCCTGGGTTGTATAGACAAGTATAAACGATGCTAAACTACTCATCTGTTCACAGTGAACTGTTACCTGGCTCCCTTTACCTGACAACCATGCACCTAAGCGCAAGTAATACAAATCCAGTTGTTGATAATCATGACCAACTCCCGGTATCGGTCACACAATGGATCCATTGTGAACAGGCCTTGTTACCGGATGGTTGGGCCGAGCAAGTCCTGATTGGTATCGATAGCGGTGGCACGATACAGGATGTCCGCTGTGATGTCGCGACCGATTATCCGGATTCTGCAGTGCAATATTTATCTGGATGCCTGTTGCCGGGTATGCCCAACCTGCATTCACATGCCCATCAACGGGCCATGGCCGGTCTGGCGGAACAGGCAGGACCCGGTGGTGACAGTTTCTGGACCTGGCGCGAAGTAATGTATCGCTACGCCCAACGGCTGCAACCCCGACAGTTACAGGCCGTGGCGGCCCAGGCGTATCTGGAAATGCTGGAAGCCGGTTACACCGCGGTCACTGAATTTCAGTACCTTCATCACGACCCCGCAGGCAAGCCCTACGCCCAACGTGCCGAAATGAGTCTACGGGTGCTGGCAGCCGCCCGTGAAACGGGGATTGGTATCACTGTATTACCGGTGTTGTACCGTTATGCCGGTTTCGGCGGGCAAAAAGCCGGGCCGGGACAACAACGGTTCATCAACAACAGCGATGAATATCTGGAAATTTACCAGCAACTGAAATCTCAGCTCCAGCGTGGTGGCAATGAGGCGGTCGGAATCGCACCTCATTCCCTGCGTGCGGTCAGCGCAGAACTATTGACTGAAGTATTGCAGGGCGGCACCGGGCAAACACTACGCCCGATACATATCCACATTGCCGAACAGCAGGGTGAAGTCGAAGATTGTCTGGCCTGGTCAGGTCAGCGCCCGGTGGCGTGGCTGCTGGAACATTTTGATGTCGATGCCAGCTGGTGTCTGGTTCATGCCACCCATTTGCTGGATCATGAATGCACCGCGCTGGCCCGTAGCGGGGCTGTAGCCGGCCTGTGCCCGACAACCGAAGCCAATCTTGGTGATGGTTTATTCCCGATGCGATCTCATCTACAGGCTGGCGGTCAGTTCGGTATCGGCTCGGATAGCCACATTTCGATCTCACCAGTTGAAGAGTTGCGCTGGCTGGAATATGGCCAGCGTCTACAAGGCCAATGCCGCAATGCCCTGGTATCTGCAGAGCAACACAGCGGCAGATTCCTGTACGAAGCAGCATTGCAAGGTGGTGCCCAGGCCAGTGGTCGTGCCCTGGGCCGGATTGCACCCGGTTGTCGGGCCGACTTTGTGGTACTGGATTGTCAGCATCCGGTATTATTTGGTCGACACAGGGATGCTCTGCTGGACAGCTGGATTTTTTCCGGCAACAACAGCCCGGTGCGTGATGTTTTTGTCGCCGGCAGACAGCTTGTCCAGTCTGGTCATCACATCAACAGCGAACAGATTACCCGACAGTATCGCACCACCATCAATGAATTACTGGCTGCAGACACTGTTTAATAAAACCCGTGAATGGTAGCAATCATGTCCAATAAATCCCTTGTCATCCGCCCCGGAAAACTCTGTTTGGCGGATCTGCAACGCGTGTATCTCGAGACCGCAGAGATCTCCCTGGATGAGGCCGCCTGGGAAAAGATCAAACGCTGCCGAAATACCATCCTCAAGGTCATTGATTCAGGTTCGGTGGCGTATGGTGTAAACACCGGTTTTGGCCTGCTCGCCAATACCCGAATAGAAACCGCCCAACTGGAAACACTGCAACGCAATTTACTGCTGTCCCATGCCGTCGGTGTCGGTGAACTGCTCGATGATGCCGTCGTGCGTCTGATCCTGGTCATGAAAATCAACGCCCTGGCGCGTGGCTATTCCGGTATTCGCGCCGAGGTCATCCAGTTGTTACTGGCCATGCTCAAACACGGCATTTATCCCTGTATTCCATCGAAAGGTTCGGTCGGTGCTTCCGGTGATCTGGCGCCACTGGCCCATCTGGCCTTGACCCTGATCGGCGAAGGCCAGGCACGTGTAAATGGGCAATGTATGACCAGCCATAAAGCCCTGGCCAAAGCCGGGCTCACCCCCCTGACCTTGCAGGCCAAAGAGGGTCTGGCCCTGATCAATGGCACCCAGGTTTCCACAGCCCTGGCATTAAAAGGCCTGTTTGAGGCCGAATCCAATCTGAATGCCGCCTTTGTTGCCGGCACCATGACGGTGGAAGCCGTCCTCGGCAGTCATGTACCATTCGACGCCCGTATTCATGCCCTGCGCGGTCAGCCAGGCGAGATCGAGGCCGCCAGAATTTATCGTGACATGCTGGCGCCCAGCGAAATTCAACGATCACACAGTGATTGCGAGAAAGTACAGGACCCTTATTCCCTGCGTTGTCAGCCCCAGGTCATGGGTGCCTGTCTGGATCAGGCCCGCAATACCGCAAACTGTCTTGAGATCGAAGCCAATGCCGTGACTGACAACCCGTTGGTATTTACCCAGAGCGGGGAAGTACTGTCCGGTGGTAATTTCCATGCTGAACCCGTGGCCATGGCGGCGGATAATCTGGCCCTGGCTATCGCCGAAACCGGAGCACTGTCAGAAAGACGGATGGCCATGCTTATAGACTCGACCCTGAGTCAGTTACCCCCATTTCTGGTCAAAAAGCCTGGTCTTAACTCTGGTTTCATGATTACCCATGTCACCGCAGCTGCACTGGCCAGTGAAAACAAGTCCCTGGCCCATCCCGCCTCGGTCGACAGTCTGCCCACATCGGCCAATCAGGAAGACCATGTCAGCATGGCTGCTTTTGCGGCCCGTCGTCTGGGGGAGATGAATCTCAATACCCGTTACATTCTGGCTGTCGAGCTGCTTGCCGCCACGCAAGGGATCGATCTGCGCCGACCATTGCAATCGAATGCCTGCATCGAACAAAACCACCGTCTGATCCGTTCGGTCGCCCAGCACATGGATGAAGACCGCTATTTTCACCCCGACCTGGAGGCCGTGGCGAAACTGATCGCCGATGCCCGCTTCGACAACCGGGTCCAGGCCTATATCGAGACCAGACCGTGAATACTGTCTTTACCTTGAATAACGGCAACTCTCCCTTGCTGATCAGCATGCCGCACTGTGGGACCCGGGTACCGGGGGACATCAAACAGCGTTTCAGCGAAGCCGCAAAAGCCCTGCCAGACACCGACTGGCATATCCCGCTGTTGTATGACTTCGCCAAAGACCTCGGAGCCACA
Organism: uncultured Gammaproteobacteria bacterium; assembly: GCA_964614335.1. Lineage (GTDB taxonomy): Bacteria > Pseudomonadota > Gammaproteobacteria > Arenicellales > DRJH01 > DRJH01. Next base: position 1,853 of record CAZTLH010000181.1, on the reverse strand, counting down.
ACCCTGTGTGCAAACTATAGCCGCTATGTGGTCGATTTGAACCGCCCGCCCGATAATCGCCCCCTGTACCCGGGACAGGTCAGTACCGGTCTTTGCCCTGAGACCCTGTTTGACGGCACACCGCTGTATCAAACAGGCTACATCCTTGATGAAAGCGAAATCGAACACCGCCGTCAAGACTATTGGCGACCCTATCATGGCGCATTGGCGGCCCAAATCCACCGCCTTCAAGCCAGGTTCGGCTATGTGCTGTTATACGATGCTCACTCCATCGCTTCACGTGTGCCACGTCTGTTCGAGGGCCGGTTGCGAGACCTGAACTATGGCACCGCCTGTGGGCAAAGCTGCGGCCAGGACATTGAGGCTGCCCTGCTGAACGATCTGGATCGCTGCGACTATACCGCGGCCATGAACCAGCGCTTTATTGGTGGTTATATTACCCGTCACTATGGTCAACCCGAACTGGATGTCCACGCCGTGCAGATGGAACTGGCTCAGCGCAACTATATGAATGAAACCGCAGATTTCAGCTACCACGAAGATCTCGCCAGGACACTTAAAGTGACCTTGAGAAAATTCCTGGAAGTGTTTCTCAGCGCAGGTGCCAGCCATTCAAAATGAATATAAACAGTATTCCCTGTTCTCAGGGATTACAGTCTGTAACAGCCAACACCTTAAGCACTTCCGTAACCGCCTGCAGGACACCATGCATTTGCGGCGCGCTCATACGGCCAATGCAGCCCATACGAAAACTGTCTGCGACAGTCAATTTGCCGGGATAAATAACATATCCACGTTCGTTGAGCAGACGGTAAAACCCGGCAAAATCAAATGCCGGATCCGCTGGTTTATGAAATGTGACGATAATCGGCGCCTGTAATTCATCCGGCAGCAAGGTTTTAAAACCAAGGGCCCGCATGCCTTCGACCAGTATCTGACAATTTGCACGATAACGTCCACCCCGGCCGGCGACACCCCCTTCCTCTTCGAACTCCCGCAGGGCCTGATCCAGGGCCAGAATACAATGCGTCGGTGGCGTGAATCTCCATTGGGCATTTTTTTCCAGACCTTGCCATTGTTCATATAAGTCCAGACTCAAGGATGGTGAATTCCCGGCGCAATTACTGATCGCGTCCTTGCGTGCCAGACAAAAACCCACACCCGGAGCCCCTTCCAGACATTTATTGCTGGATGCCACGACTGCGTCGAAATAAATCTCCTGACTATCCAGTGGCAGGGCGCCAAAGGCGCTCATGGAATCAATCAACAAACCACGGCCATGTTTTTTAACCACATCGGCAACCGCCTTGACCGGATTCAGAATCCCGGATGTCGTCTCACAATGAATCATGGCCACATGACTGACATCCGGATTTCTTGCCAGATGCTGATCCAGAGCGGTGACATCACAGGGGACATCTTCCGGTGTTTCCAACACATCGACCAATCGCCGGTAATACTCGGCAATCTTGACAATCCGCCAGCCATAGGCCCCATTGACCAACACCAGCAATTTGCCATCGGCGGGGACAAAGTTACCTATCATAGCTTCAACGACAAATGTCCCTGAGCCCTGCATCGGAATACAGACATGAGTTTCACTGCCATTGATGATTTTTAACAGCCTTTCACGTACCGTCCTGTTGATGGCAATAAACCGCGAATCACGGGAACCAAAATCGTGCAGCATAGCCTCTTTTACGGTTGGCGATGTCGTCAAGGGCCCGGGGGTAAAGAGCCAGGGATCTCCGGTTGGTGTGGTTGCGACTTGCTTCGTGGTGCTTGCATCTTGACTCATTAAATAATCTCCAGATTGAATATTTTTCGTATATCCGTTGTTGTATGCCCTGATT
>CAZTLH010000180.1:0-6115 GCA_964614335.1 uncultured Gammaproteobacteria bacterium | reverse complement strand
CTTTTTCAGGGACCTGATCAGCGGCTTGCAGGGTCTGCAAGATTGCTGCGCTGTGGCGATCCAGGAATTTTGGGCTCAAGGTTGGAATTGTCTTCAGTTGTTCCAGCGACACAGGGTGCACTTCGGCAATCTGTCGCAAGATGTCATTACCCACAACCCATTCCCTTGGCAGATTGCGTTGTATGGCCAATGCTTCGCGCCATTGGGCCAGAGCCACAAAGCAGTTCTGCGCGCTCCGACTGAGCCGGCTGCGTGTGCCAAGCAGGCGCTTTGCTGTGTCTAGTGGATCCAGCTGCCAGGCATGTTGTGTCAGGGTGGTTGTCATTTCTTCCAGCATCCAGGGCAATTTGCCTTGTTGACCCAGTTGTCGCTGCAATTGCAGATAGATTGGACCCAGATACCGCACATCATCCGCAGCATATTGCAGTTGTGAGGTTGTCAGGGGGCGCTGACACCAGTTGGTACGGGTTTGTGATTTTTCCAGTTCAATGCCCTGGGTTTGCTGCACCAGTGAGGCATAACCGGTTTGATCCCCAAGCCCCAGAAAGGCAGCCCCAACCTGGGTGTCAAAGAGTGTGGCGGGCAACATTTCGAGTGCATAATCGAGGACTTCAAGATCTTGCCGTGCAGCATGTATGATCACGGTTTTTGTATTGTTGAGCGTGAGTTTAAGCTGATCGAGATTCGTCAAACGCAATGGGTCGAGTAGCCAGATGTCGCTAGCTGTGGCCAGCTGAATCAAGCACAGACGGGGGTAATAGGTGCGCACCCGCTCGAATTCAGTATCAAGGGCGATCCATTTGGAATCATCAAGTTTTGCACAGCAAAGCTGCAAATCACTGTCCGATTCAATCCAGTGTGTAGTTGCCTGGTTCATGCATGTATCCGTTTGGGGCACCGTATTTCCGTGCGGGTTTTGGGCGGGCAAAATATGGAGCTGTATTGTCGCACGGGATACGCTTGCTGGACATGGATCAAATGCGTAATTAACGGTAGAAAAATCGAAAATAGTTGTCGAAAGTTATGACGGCTTCGCGGTGGTGTTGGTATTATCCCGGTCCTGTTTCTTTTTACCTGCCAGGCAGACATTTTCCTGTTCTGGTTCTTTGAATGTCCTGGAGTATCTCGAACAAATGTATGTTTTATTACGCGCTTTTCTGAATATCGTTCGTTTCAAGGGTGGCCCACAAGACCTGCCCGCCTCTTCCACATTGCTGGCGATAACCTTTGTTTTTGCTGTGCTGACTCATGTTGTTACTGATGCACCATACAGTAGTGTTGGCACGATATGGCTGGCTGCTGTGACCCAGGCGGGTGCATTTGGCGTGGTTCTTTGGCTGGTGTTGTCCATTCGAGGCAAACGGGAGCGATGGTTGCAGACCGCTACCGCCCTTTACGGAGCGGGTAGTCTGTTGCAACTATTGACAATACCCGTCAGTTATATGTTGGGAAATCAGCAGTCTTCTGTATCCTTCGGAATGATGGGGCTGCCTTCCTTGTTGCTGCTTATTATTGCTTTCTGGTTTTTGGCGGTGATGTCATGGGTGTTCCGGCAATCACTGGAAATCAAGACCGGTATGAGTCTGTTATTGAGTCTGGGCTGCCAGTTTGTGGTTCTGATCGTGGTTTTGATGGTGTTTCCGCCGCAATCTGTGATGCCCTGATCGCACACATGCATCTTCATATTCTCGGTGTTGGCGGAACCTTTATGGCCGGGCTGGCCGCTATTGCGAGTGAGCTTGGTTTTAAGGTGACGGGCTCAGACCGCTCTCTATACCCACCTATGAGCACCCAGTTGCAGCAACTCGGGATTGAAGTTCGTGATCTTGATGATCCCGGGCAGTTTTTTGACCACCCGGATCAAATTGTGATTGGCAATGCCCTGTCACGGGGGCAGGTTGCAATTGAATATGTGCTCGATCACGGTCTGGACTACATTTCGGGACCGGATTGGCTGGCACGAAATGTTTTGTCCGATCGCTGGGTGCTGGCAGTCGCCGGGACCCATGGCAAGACCACAACCAGCAGTATGCTGGCCTGGATTCTGGAGCAAGCCGGATTAAAGCCCGGATTTTTGATCGGGGGTATACCCGGGAATTTTCCTTGTTCCGCCTGTCTGGGCAGTAGCCCGTATTTTGTTATCGAAGCTGATGAATACGATACCGCTTTTTTTGACAAGCGTTCAAAGTTTGTTCACTACCGGCCACGAACGGCTATCCTGCATAATCTTGAATTTGATCATGCCGATATTTTTGACAATATCGAGGCGATTATTCGGCAATTCCATCATCTGGTCAGAACGATACCGGCCAATGGCAGGATTATCGTCAATGGCCAGGATCGTAATATTGCAGAGGTGCTTGACCGGGGATGCTGGAGTGAGGTGCAAAACTATGCGGTGTTACCCACGGTTCCTGTTAAAAACGAAACTGATGCCGATTTACGTGAAAGCAATGGGCCAGAAAGTGATGGGCCAGAAACGGATTGGCCCAACGTTGACTGGCCAACAGTTGACTGGCCAACAGTTGACTGGAATATGCATTATGAAAATGATACAATTGGGGCTACGAACAAGGAGATTATTATGCAATTTCAAAAACATCCTGAAGTTGCTCTCGACTGGTCTGTTCCCGGCTTGCACAATGCCATGAATGCGCTGGCAGCAGTCGCTGCTGCCCGGCATGTGGGCATTCATCCAGACCAGGCGGTTACAGCGCTACAGCAGTTCGTTTTACCAAAGCGGCGCCTCGAGTTGTTGTTCGAAAATGCAGATTTGCGTCTTTATGATGATTTTGCCCATCATCCGACCGCCATAAAATTCACCCTCGAAACCCTGAAAAAAAGACATGGCGGCAGATTGCTGGCATTGTTTGAGCCTCGTTCAAATACCATGCGTATGGGGGCCCATCGCGAGCAATTGGCTGAGGCTTTTCAGGCAGCGGATAAACTCTTTATACTGGAACCTGCCAGACTGGATTGGGATGTATTGACAACGATGTACCGAGATAACGATTCGTTGAGCGTTTTGCAGGATCCAGAGCAATTATTCAAGTGTGTATTGGCACAAATTCGGCCAGGCGATACAATCTGTAGTCTCAGTAACGGTGGTTTTAATGGCATTCCATACAGGTTGCGAGCACACTTTGAGAAAAATATATCGTTTCATTGATCCTTGCGGTTCAGACATTGATCGATAATGATCATCGGTTCTCATCTTTTTATGCTGGTGCAGCAACAGCTGGACTTTGTTCGAAAACCGCTGTAGCCTTTGCTATCATTTAATGATTGACCATGGACTTGCAAATAAAAGGAGTTTCAGCATGCGTAAGATTGTGACAGCTTTTCTGGTGCTGGTGTTTGCTGCGCCAGTCCTGGCGGCACCAAAGTTTGTCCAGGGTGTAAACTTTTTCGCCCTCTCCAAGGCGCAGCCGACGGTAACCGGCAAAAAAATCGAAGTACGGGAATTATTTTGGTATGGTTGTCCGCACTGTTATCGTATGGAACCATTGATTGAGCAATGGTTGACCAAAAAGCCGGCAAATGTTGAATTCATACGTACCCCTGCGGTTCTTCGAAATTCGTGGGCTTTTGATGCCCGTGTTTACTACACCTTCAAGGAACTGAATCTGGTTGATAAATTGCATCGACCATTCTTTGACAGTATTCATAAGGAACGGAAAAGAATTCGGGATGATAAACAACTGGGAGATTTTGCTGCCGCACATGGGATCGACCGCCAGGCTGTACTGGATGCATTAAATTCCTTTAGTGTGGATGCCAACACACGACGTGCCAGAGTATTGTCAGAAAACTACGAGTCCAATGGTGTACCAACCATTATTGTCGGTGGCAAGTACAGAACCAGTGCAGCCAGCGCCGGCAGTTACGGAAATCTGATCGAAATTATTGACTTTTTGATCAAGAAAGTTGCTGCCGAATCATAGTAGCCCTTCAGAATGGTGTGATCGGCAAAAATTTTCAGTTTTGACAGCCAGTAATCATCAGATAGCTGTCGAGCAGGATTGACATCCCCGCCCGTCACCGGGATAATTCGCACCCCTCGGGCCGTTAGCTCAGTTGGTAGAGCATCTGACTTTTAATCAGGTGGTCGGGCGTTCGAGCCGCCCACGGCCCACCATAATACAGGCGGTTGAGTATGATAGATCGATTGGCAAAAACTGTGCAGGGTTTACTGCCACAACAGCTCAGTGATGATATTCGACGCAATGTCGACGCTGCGGTTCGTGCCAGCTTTGAAAAAATGGGTCTGGTGACACGAGAAGAACTGGAAGTTCAGGAAGTTCTCCTGATACGGACCCGTGAGCAGTTACAGGAACTGGAAAAACAGGTCAAAGCTTTGGAACAGGCACTGCAAGAGAAAAACAAGGCGGAAGCTTAGGATAACTGCCATTGCTTGACCAGCAGAGTATGGCAAAAATAAAGCAGTCTAGTGACCTGGTTTAATGATGTCACATCGCTCAATGCCAAGGTCTGTATCCAGAAAGTTGTTAGCTGTTGAAACCTCAACATCTGTATGTAGTGTTGCATTGCTTACAGAGCATCAACTCTACGAAGTGGAAGAAACCGGGCCAAACCAGCATTCGCAGACTCTGCTGCCGATGATTCAACAACTTCTGCAGGATGCGGATCTGCATTTGTCTGAACTGGATGCTATCGCAGTGGGACAAGGTCCCGGGTCTTTTACCGGTATCCGTATCGGTATCGCTGCGGTACAGGGCTTGGCATTTGCAGCTGGATTGCCTGTTATCCCGGTTTCCAGTTTGGCATCGATGGCTACACAAGCACAATTATCAAAAGTGCTGGTAGCCATTGATGCGCGTATGCAGCAAGTTTATTGGGGGCGTTATCAAATTGCACGAACATCAGATGGCGTAATCAGCGCATCGTTGCTCGATCAAGAATATGTCAGTGATCCCGAGCAGATGTGGGTACCACAAGCACCAGGTTGGTCTGGTGTTGGCGATGCCTGGGCGGTACATGCATCCCGTATGGGAGAAGTTACGTCAAAATGTGACAACACTACGGAGGATTGCAGACCCACTGCCGCAGCCACTGCGCGTTTGGCATTGTGTTACTTCAAAGAGGGGAAAGCTTTACAGCCGAGCCAAATTGAACCGGCCTATTTGCGCAACAAGGTTGCCCGGAAATCAAAGAGCAGTCAGCAGAGCACCTGAAAACGTTTGCTGTCGACTTCGCGGCCATCAAGGCGAAATTTGATCACCCAGTCCCCAATGAACTCATCCAGACCAGCATTGGGGTCGAGCCATTTCATGAATACGGAGCCGGTTCCACCACTGAGCTTTAGCCAGGCCCAGACCCGATTGTGTCTATGCAGTGCTGTGAATGGATATTGTGTTTTCTCACGTACCTTGCCAGCCGGGTCTTGCCATAAAAAAACCAGTTTGTGGTGTGTTCCGGGTTTGGCATCCAGCTCCAGAACCGCAAATATCCGATCCTGGCAAGCAAAATCGAGGCTGCTTTTGTGGGTCGGCACGCCGTCTTCTTCCAATGCCGTCAAATAAGTATGAATGCCTGGCTTGTTGGCTGTGGCTGTGCCACTAATCAGTTGTGTGAAGAGGACTAGTGATGCCAGTATTATTTTGAACATTGATCTATCTCGAGAGTGACCAGCTACCTGACATGGCGCCACAATTGCCCCCATTAGATGAAAAAATTCCGACCATGGTGCTGTTTGTAATATCACCGGTCAGGGTAAGTGTGGCTCCCGTTTCATCAGCGATGGTCATTTCCACCTTGGATCCTGTTACGGTGCCGGTGATTGGGCCGCCTACGAAACAGGCGTCTCCTTCACTGGGTATAGCGGCTGTACCCGTAACAGTATCGGCCTTGGTATCGTGGACAGTACTGGCAGTGAATGAGACAAAGTGTGTCTTGTTTGTGGCGCTGATAAATCCAGTGATTGAACCTGTCCAGATGCCGGTGATATTAAAAACGAAGCTGGCAGTGTCAGCACTGGTGCAAGCGGTCAGCAGGAAGGTTAGTCCCCAGAACAGGTTGCGCATCGGGTATCCTCATGGAAGTGGTGATAGGTTAATCCGATATAATCGGATGAATTTATAATCAACGTCACAAC
>CAZTLH010000179.1:0-6170 GCA_964614335.1 uncultured Gammaproteobacteria bacterium | reverse complement strand
GGCATTATTCAATTCTCGCTCCCGATATCCATATTTCTCATCGATCAAACCCTTGATAAAAAGATCTACCGTGCCCATCTCGTTCACATATTTTATATTTTCCGTAATGTCACTGATTTTCTGAGGATCCTTCTCCTGAGAAAGAAGGCCGCGCATATAGGCGATGCTTGAATTCCAGTCCCCCTGTCCTTCTTCTAAGGCATCAAGGAGGATTTGTGTTTTAGGATTTGCTTTGAGGGGTTGCTTTCCATCTTTGATGGCAAGCACATGGCCAATAGCTTTTTTTATACCCTGGTCATCAGGGGCCGATTTCTCGGCTTTTTCTAATTGAGCGATGGCTTCATCATACCGACCCAGCTTTACTGCCGTAGCCCCCAGAAGTGCGTGGGCGCGAGCCTTCATCGGCAGATGATTCAGCGCCTTCTCAACCTCTGTTCTGGTGACTTCCGGGCTAAGCGAAGAGACCGCGGAAAAACCTTTTCCGCCTATAATGTACATCACCGATTTAGCCTCTTTGGCTTTTTGCACCATCGAAACTGTCGGGGCACTCCTAGGGGCATCTTTTGGATCTTCCGAATTTTCGAAAACATCTATTTCTTTGTTGGCTGGTGATTCTGTGGTAGGCCCGGATTTAGCGGGAGTATTTGTTGAGCCCATAAAACTCAGGTTAACCGGTGCCGATTGTTTTGTTCCCTTGCTGTAGCGTGGTTCGCCAGAACTCATAAAACTGAGTGAGTCTTTTGATGTTGAATCTGATAAAGAAGGGGCTGTACTAAAATCGGTTGATATATCATCCAGCATACGATTAATTCTATTGTTTGAATCTGCCAATTTGTGTTTGTACAGCTTCGCATTTATCTCTCTTTTGAGGTAATCTTCGGCTTTACGAAGATTTTGTTGCACGATCGACTCGTTTGGCCAGATGGCCAGTGACTGCCGGAAAAAACTGGCAGCGGTTGCGTAATCACCTTTACTGTAGGCTACGAGGCCAAACTGGTTCTTGAGCAAAGACTCGGCGTCACGAAGATTTTTCTGCACCGTCGGATCATTAGGTTCAAGTATCAAGGCACGGCGGTAATATTCAATGGCTTTCGCGTATTCCTTGTTCCGGGAAAACTGGACGCCTGTTGAGTTTAATTCCTGCGCTTGCCGATACCGCAATTGCTGCGGGGACGGCCCGGAAGGAATAACCACCTTTCCACCACCAGGGCTGGAGCCATTGCCGCAAGTACCGGAAGACTGAACGCAAGAGCCTTCAATTGCAAGGGCCTGCCTGAAAGTGAATGCAAGTCCTGCGAATAAAATCAGACCCACAGTGAAAATAACAGCAACCCGGCGTATTTCATTACATCTAATAGTAATGGTCATAATCACGCCTCTTTTAGATGACTGATTTGTATCCAATGATACTCTTAAAATATGGAAATAGGTGTTCTTTATTTGCAGAAATCAATGTCTCCGGTATTTGTCAATCAGACGCTTGTACTGCAAGTTTTGGGCAGATTACTCCTCGGGCTGGTAATAGTGGGAGCAGAAAGCATTGCTTGCTGATCGAAAAATCTGAGGACTTAGGATTAACCAGCATCTGCCTATCGCTCATTAGTAGAGGGCAAATTTCAACCTCTCCAGCTCCACTTTCTGCCAACCAATCTCCTCATACAGCCGGCCAGTCGACGTCTGCTCACTAAAAGGTTGCGCTGAGTAGTTGCGATTATTATTTATCCAGTCGAGTAGACCGATTTCTCTGATTGCTTAGGCTCGTGTTGGTGTTCTCTGTTTCCAGCTGGTTTCCCACCGGTGCCACAATATTTTGCCATACACAATCATTGTCACCAAGACCCTCTCAGAACCGTGCTTGTGCTATTTATGCACACGACTCCTCAATAGCCAACATGCCTTGTAACAAGGTTACTCCTTGGTACGCATGGGAGAATGATCCTTGTTGTGTTCCAGCTTTTCATGGGCCAGAGCAAAACAGGTGTCTTCGATCAAAGCAGTACCCGAATTTCAATCCAGTCTTGTCTCGGTCTTTCACGGTGGGCACTGTCTAAAATTGAACTCATCCAAGGTAATTTAGCCACGCTTGTTGTGAACGTCATAGAAGGTCTGCATTTGTTTGCAGGCTACATGAAGCCAATGCAGGGAGCCCGCTGTGCGGACTCCGTTTTCATCTACATGCAAAACACCTGCCTTTTGTAGCCGCTTTTCGACCGCGTCCTCATAAGCCTTCCAGCTGGTTGTAACAACTCTCTACAAAAACGACAATAGGCAACTCATGGGGCAAATCAAATTACGCGGCAAGCTCGGCCCGTCAGGTAAAATTTTCGTCCCCATCAAGGATCTTTGGCTCTATCCTATCCATGATGATTACTGAAATGCCTTGATTTCAACTCCGTAAAATGACTTGCAAGTATCTTTATTGCGCGGGTCGTTGTTGTAAAACCTTGGTATAGATGACTATTCCAGCAGTCTTACTCATATGAGCTGTCGGAGAACAGAAAGCCTACTGCGGAAAAGCCACACGGCTCAAGGCAATAATATTGTCGAACCGGTCGTTTTGCGAGCTGCCAGATCGGCATGTGCTGTGGCCGCCGCCGACAGGGCATATTGTTGTTTGACTTCAATTTTTACCTTGCCTGAAGCCACCATAGCGAATAAATCCTCGGCACTGTCGAGCAAATCCTGACGTTTGGCGGTGTAGGTCATGAGAGTCGGGCGTGTCAAGAAGAGCGAACCTTTTTGCGCCAGAATGCCGGCATCGAAGGGTGGCACCGCACCGGATGCATTGCCATAACTGACCATCAAACCAGTCGGACGCAGGCAATTCAGTGAGCCCTCAAAGGTATCCTTGCCGATGGAGTCATAAACCACGGGCACACCTTCGCCAGCGGTCAGTTCCCTGACCCGTTGCACAAAGTCCTCACGAGTATAGATCACCGGATGGGTGCAACCGTGTGCCTGCGCCAGTTCGGCCTTGGCTTCCGAGCTGACCGTACCGATGACCGTAGCACCGATGGCCCGCGCCCATTGACAGAGAATGAGACCCACACCACCGGCAGCCGCATGAACCAATAGCGTGTCACCGGCAGCCAATGGATAAACCTTGCGCAACAGATAACGCACTGTCATCCCCTGCAGCATCATGGCCGCAGCCTGTTGGTCGGCGATGGTCTCTGGCAACACCACCAGACGGTGGGCAGGGATCACCCGTTCCCCGGCATAGGCGCCGACCGGCATTCCGGCATAAGCGACCCGATCACCAGGCTGGACTTCAGTCACACCTTCACCGACCTCCTCAACCACACCGGCCGCTTCCAAACCGATTACCGAGGGCAATTCCAACGGATATAAACCGGTACGATGATAGATATCGATAAAATTGAGCCCGACGGCGGTCTGTCGTAACCGCACCTCTCCCGCCGCCGGTTTTGGCACTACGACATCCTCATAGACCAGTTGCTCCGGCCCGCCGAATTGATGAATACGTACCGCTTTTGATTTGCTCATTTGATCTCCCGGGATGATCATCTGTTATCGTGTCGATTTATTACCATAATAATACTGCCCAATGATCTGAACCGGCAGTATAAAACCTCTATTCTCCTGTCTCAGCATGAGACTACTGTTCAGCATCTGTTGGCACGGCGGACGGACCGGCTGGCAAACTGGCATTCAAGACCAGATAGCCGGCAACACCGGATAACAGTGAGCCAAAAATAATTCCCAGTCGCTCATCGAACACCGCGTTGACTGCGGTTTGTTCAAATGCCAATGAGCCGATGAATAAACTCATGGTAAACCCGATACCACAAAGTGCTGCTGTCCCATAAAGAGATCTCCAGTTCATACTACGTGGCAAACGGGTCAGCCGCAACCGGATTGCGAGCCAGCACAGGCCAAACACCCCGAGTTGTTTGCCGACAAACAGCCCGGCTGCAATACCCAATGGCACAGGGTGCAGCACCTGCTCGAGACCCACATGAGTCAGACTGATACCGGCATTGGCAAATGCAAAAACGGGTAACACAATATAGGCAACGACCGAATGCAGGTCGGACTCCAGTGATTTCAATGGCGAGTGCGCTGGCTTGTCATGAGAACGCATGGGGATGAATATCGCAAGAACGACACCCGCCAGGGTGGCATGGACGCCGGATTTCAACATGGCTGCCCACATCACCACACCAATCAGAATATACAGACTGGTGGATTCAATCTTCATCCGATTAATGATGAACAGCAAAACAACACAACAGAGTGCAACCAACAGCGCCATCATCGAGATTTTTTCGGTGTAGAACAACGCAATGATGATGATCGCACCCATATCATCAAAGATCGCCAACGAGGTAAGAAAGACCTTGATCGAGGTCGGTACCCTGGAGCCCAGGAGTGATAACACACCCAGGGCAAATGCGATATCGGTGGCCGTCGGGATGGCCCAACCCTTCATAGCGGCAGTATCGTCGATATTGAAATAACTGTAGATCAGGGCCGGAGCCAGCATGCCGCCCAATGCACCAATCCCGGGCAATATGATATTTTTCTTGTCGGATAACTCGCCTTCGATCATCTCCCGTTTTAATTCCAGACCCACAAGAAAAAAGAACACTGCCATCAGCCCGTCATTGATCCACAGCAACAAGGGCTTGGCAATCTCGAAAGCCCCGATACGAATCGCCACCGGGGTATCCAGAAATAATGAGTAATAACCAGACAAGGGTGTATTGGCACTGATCATGGCCATCAGCGCCGCAACGATCAGCAGAATACCGCCCGCAGATTCAAGCCGGAAGAATCTCGTCAGAAAGGCATTTTTATTCATGTGATACATAGAAATATTACTAGTCTTTAGACGAAATCATGGAACGCTACGCCGTGATGAATAACTGGCCATGGGACTGCTGTCTGACTGGCGGAGCAGTCAACGGCTCATGTTCGGTACTGCAAACCATCCAGTATGCCTTTTTCAGAAAATACGATTTGCCAGACCTGATTACTGCGAGCCCGAAAACTGCCGGCGCAAGCCAGCAGATAATAACACCACATGCGATAAAAGCGGTCGCCATAATGATCTTTCAGTTTCGGCCAGGCGGCAGAAAAATTTTTATACCAGGCCATCAGGGTCGGGTCGTAATGTTGTCCGATACTGTGCCAGTCCTCCACCACAAAAATGCCGTCGGATGCGGTAACGATATGCCGTGCGGACGGCAGCATCGAATTGGGGAAAATATACTTTCGAATCCAGGGGTCGACCACTTTAAGGGTCGAGTTTGTGGCGATGGTATGCAGCAGAAACAGTCCTCCAGGTCTCAGGCAGCGTTGCACAACCTGCATATAGGTTCGGTAATTCTTGCTGCCCACATGCTCAAACATACCGATGGAAACAACCCGGTCAAACTCTTCATTTAAATCACGATAATCCATCAGGTCGACACTGACATCAAGGCCCTGACAGGACTGTGTAGCAAACCTGGCCTGTTCCCCGGACACGGTGATACCCCGCACCCGGACCCCATACTGTTGCGCCGCATATTTACTGAAGCCGCCCCAGCCACAGCCGATATCAAGTACACTCATGCCGGGTTTGAGGTTCATTTTACGACATATGAGATCGAGCTTTTGTTCCTGTGCCTGATCCAGAGTAGCGGCATTTTTCCAGTAACCACAGGAATAATTCAGCCTCTGGTCGAGCATCAGGGCAAATAAATCATTGCCGATATCGTAGTGCTTTTTGCCGATCAAATAGGCTCGTGACCGATTTTGCAGATTACTCACATTCGCCTTTAGTACATCCCAGAATGTGTCAATGGAGTGGGACCTGACCTTGGCATCCAGCTGATTATCCAGAATTTTGTAAAAAAATTGATCCAGCGCCGGACTATCCCACCAGCCATCCATATAACTTTCACCCAGACCCATCGACCCCCGGTAAAATACCCGGGCATAGAAATCAGGATTATGCACCTGTATATCCCAGGGTCGGTCTCCATTGACCCTTACATCCGATGCTTGCAGAACTTTTTCGATTTCTTGCTGTGCCTTCGAGCGTCGCATGCCCAGTCCTCTCCTCCTTACAATGTTAAACCCTTACTAGGAGGCTGTCCGAGAATAAAGAGCCTACTGCGGAAAAGCGGTCTTTGGTCCATTTTTCCGCTCATTTTCGTTAA
>CAZTLH010000178.1:0-6178 GCA_964614335.1 uncultured Gammaproteobacteria bacterium | reverse complement strand
CAAATCATGAGATGCTATCTCACCCGCTTTCCCTCGTTACGACCGCCATGGATGGTGGAAGTGCCGGTTTTGCAGGAGCAACAAACCGGACGACCGCCATGGATGGTGGAAGTGCCGGTTTTGCAGGAGCAACAAACCGGTCGCCTACGATCCTCTGGTCTGTCTCCTGTCCACTCCCATAATTCGCTGTATGGGATGATGTGATTTGGTTGTAGAGGTAATCACACAATCTTCTGATCGGGTGTTTCGTTCGAATTTCCGGAATCTGCTGACACGGTCATTTCTGGTTTAACATCAGCCACAACAGGCTGTGAAGATGTAGTGTGGTCAATGTTTACTGGAATTGACTGTTTACTGGTTTCTACCTGTTGCATCACGGTGGGGGTAATCGGCATTTTCGTCTTTCCCTCGGCTTGATCGGAACCGGTGTTCGTCGTTACTTTCTTTCTGGGTGCGCGTTTTTTACGTATTGGTGCTGGATCGGGTTGCACTTCATTTTGTGTAGCAGCAGAACTTTCAGTGCTGGCAGCAAGCGATGGGTCTGTTGTAACCTGTTCAGCAGACTTTTTTACGGCAGTCTTGCGTCTGCGTGTTGTGCTGCTCTTGCTCACAGGCTGACTGGTATCCGCAGATGGATCCGCCACCACGGGTGAGGAGTTCTGTTGTGCTGGCGCACTCGTCCCTACCTGCTGGGAAATGCTGTCATTCTGGGCCCCTGTTGTGGATTGGTTGGCGTTCACAGCAGGGGAGGTCGCTGTAGAGGTTGTTGTAACCGCTGGAGTTGTGACCATATCCGGTTGCGCCGGCATCGGGGTTTCAGTTGGTTTCGTCTCGACAGGCAAGACGGACGACTTGCTCTCGGCTACAGACGTATGACGGCTGTTTTCTGTTACGGTATCGGCATTGCCGGCTGCCGCATTTGTTTCTGGAATATTTGTCGAATCCACAGTTTTTGCCCGCCGATTCCGGTTGCGATTTCGACCACCACGTAATCCACGACGACTTTTTCTTGTCGTGTTCTGTGTCGTTTCCTGTTCGCCGCCCATTGTACCCTGGCCAGTTGTATTTTGGTTTACTGTGCTTTGGTTCGGAGAATTTTGGGTTTTATCGGCTTGTGTGTTTTCCTGAGCTGAATTTGAAGTCGCTGCAGACGCCGCTTGAGATTTATTGGCAGCACTAGCTGGCATCTCTTTTTGTGTGTTGCTACGACGTGTTCGATTGCTA
This sequence comes from uncultured Gammaproteobacteria bacterium, assembly GCA_964614335.1. Lineage (GTDB taxonomy): Bacteria > Pseudomonadota > Gammaproteobacteria > Arenicellales > DRJH01 > DRJH01. The sequence goes on along the minus strand of CAZTLH010000178.1, from coordinate 4,954 downwards.
TTTTGCAGTTTTGGAGCCCTCGCTTGGGTGGCCGTTTCATCCTGTTTATTTTGACCACGTTTCTTTTGGTTGCCTCGGCTCCTGGCATTGGTATTTCTGGTATTCTTTGTGTTCCTGGTGTTTCTGGAAGAGCGTTTTTGCTCGGAGGATACCACCTTTGTGGTGGTTTTCTGTGTTTGTTGTGTTGTGACTTCCTCGCTCGGTGTTTCCGCCGTAAACAGCCTGGTCCACAAACGCTTTATAAAACTGTCACTATTTTTTGGCATCACCTCGGGTACAATTTTCGCCTCTACATTGGTGATAATCTGATCTTGACGAACGGCAGCAACCGGTGCCTTTTTGGCGTGTCTGGCCAATGGGGATTCTTCTTCATTATCAGTGTCGAATGGTATTTGATAGCTTGCCTGCATTGGTTCTTCAGCCAGTTCTTCGGCTTTCAGGCGTCGCAGGTGAAACTTTGGTGGCTCAAGATCTGCATTGGGCATGATGAAGATTTCGGTCCCCATACGCTGTTCAATCATATTGATCTCGTGGCGTTTTTCATTCAACAAAAAAGTGGCCGTATCAACAGGCAAGTGCACATAGATTGCCTCGGTATTTTCTTTCAGGGCTTCTTCCTCAATGATACGGAGGACACTAAGTGCCAGTGAAGTAATACTGCGTATTTGCCCCGTGCCATCACAGTGTTGACAGATATGGTAATTGGATTCATCCAGTGAAGAACGTAGACGCTGGCGTGACATCTCAAGCAGGCCAAATCTCGAAATACGACCGATTTGTACACGAGCCCGATCCGCACGCATGGCTTCGACCAGTCGTTTTTCAACCAGTCGTTGATTGCGCTGGTGTGACATATCGATTAGATCGATGACAACCAGCCCGCCAAGATCACGAATCCTGAGTTGTCGTGCAATTTCATCGACAGCCTCCAGATTGGTCTGTAGAGCGGTTTCCTCGATATCAGCACCTTTTGTGGATTTGGACGAATTGACGTCGATCGTAACCATGGCTTCAGTATGCTCGATGACCAGTCCACCACCAGCCGGCAGGGTGATGTCGCGTGAAAAAACCGATTCTATCTGGTGCTCGATCTGATATCGGGAGAATAGCGGTACCGGGTCATCGTAAAACTTTAAACGTGCTTTTGCCGAAGGCATGACTTGTTTCATGAAACGTTCGGCGCGTTCATACACTTCTTTATTGTCGATAATGATTTCGGAAATATCATTACGCAGATAGTCGCGTATTGCACGTACTACAAGATTGCTCTCCTGAAAAACCAGAAATGGGGCGGGTCGTTGAGCACAGGCATCATCGATCGCGCTCCACAGTGCCAATAAGTAATCAAGATCAAGCTGCAGGTCTTCACTCGACCGTCCTATACCAGCAGTACGAACTATCAGGGAATGTTCATCCGGTACTTCGAGGCTGGAAACAGCCTGACGCAGTTCAGATCGCTCGGCACCTTCAATCCGGCGGGATATGCCGCCACCTTTTGGGTTGTCGGGCATTAACACCAGATAGCGACCAGCCATGGCGACGAATGAGGTGAGGGCAGCCCCTTTATTACCACGTTCATCCTTTTCAACCTGAACAATCAGTTCCAGGCCTTCTTTTACGACATCCTGAATTCGAACCTGCGACATGGGCGTCGCATTGGTATAGTTTTGAAAAAGGTGCCTGGAAATTTCTTTTAGCGGCAAAAAGCCGTGCCGCTCCGCGCCATAGTCGACGAAAGCTGCTTCAAGACTAGGCTCAACGCGGGTAATTATGCCTTTATAAATATTGCTCTTGCGCTGGGTTTTTGTGGCTGTTTCCAGATCAAGATTTAGAAGTTTTTGTCCATCAACGATTGCTACACGCAGTTCCTCCTGATGTGTAGCATTGAATAACATGCGTTTCATGATATGTTCTCCGAAACCTGAAATCTTCGGTAGAGGCATATGGATGCACATGCACACGTTCAGGACGTGGCTTTTTACTGATTTGTGACAAGATCATCGCGCTCTAAAATCTCCGCAGATTACAGGAGTTCATAAAGCCTGTTATCGCCTGTGTAGCATTGCACTTGTGCAGTCAGGCATGGATAACAGGTGTTTGTTGTAATAGCCGGAGCCAGGTTTTTACTGTGACTACGCTCCGAACCGAACCTGTGCAGATGCTTTTAATTCATTGCATCCGTTATACTGTCATGCCCCGGGTGGTTATTTTGGTATCGATTACACTGGACCGTCTTCACCACAGGGCTATAACGGGGTCGAGTGTACCAATTAAGTCTGCTCTATACAATGAATTAATACTTTGCAATCAAACTTTTGTAGGCCATATTCACCATGACAGAAGTACACTATATAGAGGTGGGTACAGACCATTCCGGACAGCGCCTGGATAATTATCTAAAAACGAATCTCAAAGGTGTTCCCCTCAGCAGGATTTATCGAATCATCCGAAAAGGTGAAGTAAGGATCAATAAAGGCAGGGCAAAGCCCTCCAGTCGTTTGCAAGCCGGTGATATCGTCCGTATTCCACCTATACGCCAGTCCGTATCATCGGCAACAAATCCATTGTTATTGCAGTTGGCGAATCGTCTGGAAAACAATGTTATCTTTAAGGATGAGAGGCTACTCATCATCAACAAGCCATCCGGGATGGCGGTGCATGGCGGAAGTGGTCTGCCAGGGGGTGTGATTGAAGCGCTTCGTTTTCAAGCTGCCGTCAGGACCACACAGACTGCAGGATCAACACCTTCAAATCATTTGGCTCCTGGATCTATAGCCCCAGGTTTTCTGGAATTGGCGCATCGACTTGATAGGCAAACTTCGGGTTGTCTGGTGTTGGCGCGTAACCGACCTGCCTTGCTTGATGTACAACAACAAATAGGCGGCGCCAGTCGAACAGCAAAGAAACATTATCTGGCACTATTACGGGGAAGCTGGGTCGGTGGTCAGCGCAGTATTCGCTGTAAATTGCGTAAGAATCAGCAGTTGTCTGGGGAACGCATGGTGATTGTATCTGAATCCGGAAAAACAGCTGAATCGATCTTTAGCCCTTTATGTTGCACCGAAGTTGCCAGTCTGGTCAGGATTGAATTACTAACCGGGCGTACACATCAGGCCCGGGTACATGCTTTAGCCTGTGGAATGCCAATTGCTGGCGATGAAAAATATGGAGATCGTGAATTCAATCAATTTTTGCAAGGTTATTCTTTGCATCGTTTATTCTTGCATGCCACATCCATTCAAATTCGTCATCCATTCACGAAACAATCCCTCCGATTTCACGCCCCGCTGCCTGTTGAGTTACAGCATACGTTAACAGCGATGGGTTTTGAGGAGAAAATCATCAGGGAATTATGAATCCGGCATTGTTAAGCATGTCGACCAGACGGATGAGCGGTAGGCCGATCAAGGCATTGGGGTCGGTCCCTTCAAGGCTTTGTAACAAAGCGATACCCAGCGCATCGGCCTTGAGGCTGCCACTACAACTATAAGGGCGTTCTTTTTGTAAATAACGTTCGATGGTTTGTTCACTCAGACTACGAAAATGGACTGTAAAAGGAATCACATCAACCTCGAAATCCTCGCTACTGGTATTTAATAAACACAGGCCGGTATGCAAGGTAATTCTTTTTCCAGATGCGTTTCGAAGTTGTAATACTGCATCTGCGTGATCGCGTGGTTTTCCAACAATTGTACCTGCATCATGTACGGCGACCTGGTCAGAGCCAATAATGAAGGCCTCTGGATAACGTTCGCTGACTGCGCGCGCCTTGGCGATCGATAGACGTCGCACCAAATCGGCAGGGAGTTCATCAGACTTGGCTGTTTCATCGATATCCGGGCTACATACAGCAAAAGTCAGACCTAACTGTTTAAGCAAACGTTGCCGATAAGGCGAAGAGGATGCCAAAACCAGTTGGGGTTGTGTGCTTGCATTCATTGACAAGTAATCCTCTGCTGCAGAGTTGGCTGACAGTTAATCGATCCTGTTTGGCAAAATGAACCAGAACTGGAATACAATGTCGGTATTCATCTGTCCACACGTAAATCATCTCGCTTCGGCGAATTACAGATCATCAGTTGTATCGACAAAGGTTTTTTTGACAGAACGAGGATAGATGGCTAGTATTCGCCGGTTTCAGGAATTCAGGGAAATCCTGGTTCCTGGTATTATTCCAGTACTACTTCATAAAGGTTACCACATGGCTGTACAGAAAAGTCGTAAAACTCCATCCACACGTGGCATGCGTCGCTCACACAGTGCGCTGAAGGCTGCAACACTATCCTTTGATCCCGTCTCAGGCGAATTGCATCGCCGCCACCAGGTGACGGCAGATGGTTACTATCGAGGCAAAAAAGTTATTGCTGATCAAGCAGAAGACGAAGAATAGGCGGCTGCACTGTTCAATCCTGGTCCAGGAGCCGATGTAAATTGTGAAAATTGATTCAGGCCAAGTATTTCAATGGTATTTTCTCGGGCAGCCTCCTCGTGACCGGGAAAGTTGTTGATTACGACAATCGCTATAGATGCAATGGGCGGCGACTTTGGGCCGCCTGCTGTTGTACCGGCTGCATTACATTGTCTGCAACATAATCCGAAGCTTCGGGTTATTCTTGTCGGCCGTGAGCCCGAAGTTCGTGACTGTTGGCCTGCAGGATATGAGTCAGAGCTACGACGTGTCGAAATTCTTCATGCAGAGCAGGTTGTGGAAAGTGACGAACCACCGGCCCAGGCCATGCGGGCGAAAAAAGATTCGTCTATGCGTGTTGCAATCAACCTGGTCCATGAATCCCGTGCAGATGCCTGTATTTCTGCCGGGAATACCGGTGCCTTGATGGCGACTGCACGCTTTGTGTTAAAAACCCTGCCTGGTATCGACCGACCAGCAATTATTTCCTCCTTGCCCACGATCAAGGGTCACACCCATATGCTCGATCTTGGGGCCAATATAGAC
>CAZTLH010000177.1:0-6182 GCA_964614335.1 uncultured Gammaproteobacteria bacterium | reverse complement strand
CCATAACCACCGCCCTGCCCTGGGTCTCAAAATCGGCCTCGCCGACGACAAAATCGACACCATCCAACTGCTCATAATGCAGCCCGACATGACAGAGCTGAGGGTCGGTATAAACGATCGAGATCGGTACTTTGCGCACAAAGGCCAAAGCCCGATCCCGACAGGCATTGACACCGGCAATACGGCCATCATCCCCTGCTTCATGCAGCAAAGGCGTTCTGGCATTGACATCTCCAGCCAGAAAGACCGGATGGCCTTTAATTTGCAGCGTCGCTGGATCAAAATCCGGCAACCCATCTGCAGCCGGAACAATACCGGCTCGTTCCAGTTGCAGGGTATCCAGCACGGGTCTACGACCGATCGCCACCAATACGACATCCGCGACAAATCGGGTCTTCCCGGCGCTGACCAACAGCTGTTCACCCTGTTCACTGAGCCGGGCGGGGACACCCAGCGTCATCGGCAGTTCACGATGAAAGACCGCATAGGAAAAATCCTCAATCTCGGGATCTGTGATCCCGGCAAGCTGTGGCAATTGATCAAAACCGTGGACTTCAATACCCAGACGGGACAGGGCCTGTCCAAGTTCCAGACCAATCGCACCCAGGCCTATCACGGCTATACGCTTTGGCAAATCCTGCTGTTCAAACAACGTGTCCGTAGTCAATAGCCGGTCACCAAACTTTAGCCAGGGTGCCGGTAGGATCGGCTTCGAACCGGTCGCAATAATGAAGGAGTCAGCTTCAATGACCTGTGCTCCGGCCTGGATTTTACCCGGAGCGATAAAATGACCATATTCGGGCAGAAATTCACCACCTTCAGGCCGTAGTGTGCGCCGTTTGACCCCACCGGAAAGCCGGTCACGCAGTGAACGAACGCGAGATAATATTGCCGGGATATCGGCCTTGATTCCGTCCGAACCGGTCAGGCCCTGCTGCGCGAACAGATGCGTCCGATGCAGGTCATCAGCGATCTGAATCAATGCCTTCGAGGGCATACAACCGACCCGGGCACAGGTTGTTCCCAACGGACCGCCATCCAGCATAATAAATGAACGGCCTGCCCGGCGAATCTGTGGCAATGAGGACATCCCCGCAGAACCCGCACCAAATATCACCACATCAGTTTTTTTAATCTTCGTCACAATCGATATCCTTTTGTGTTCATAGATTCAACAAAATCACTCAAAAACAGCCAACAAATTCAGTGTTTCAAATTTCTGGAGGGAGCGCCTGTGAAAACACCTGCAAATCTGCTTTCCCCGGGAGGCTAGCCGAACGATGGCTTCAATCAACACTAGGAGGCTGTCCGAGAATAGGAGACGTAACGAGGGAAAGTGGATTTGAGGTAGATTTTCTCATGATTTGAGGCGAATACTCGTTGTATTTAACGAATATCAGGAGGAAATCTGGCCAAAGCCCGCTTTTCCACAGTAGGCTCCCTATTCTCGGACAGCCTCCTAGGATTCAACACTGAAATCCTCGGTCCGGGTAGAGTTGTTGTGCAGACACACCTTCATCCTGCAGATCCTGTGGCAGCGGTTGCCCAAGCACCAGCGCGCCGGCCGCCCGGGCTATCGCCGGTGCAGTCTGAATCCCGAAACCACCCTGGCCCGCCAGCCAGAAAAACCCTTTCTGTACAGGATCAAAGCCGACCACCGGGGTCCGATCAGGGGCAAATGTGCGCAAACCCGCCCATTTACTGCGTATGGCCTTGATCTCGAGATCCAGCATTCGGGTCAAGCGATCGACAGCAATCGCAATATCCAGCTCTTCCGGCTGGGCGTCACAGGGCAAGGACGGATTTTCATCGGCAGGAGAAGCCAGAATACAGCCACTTTCGGGCTTGAAGTAAAAGTGTTCGTCGATATCAACGACCATCGGCCAATCCGAGACATCGACGCCCGGTGGTGCATCCACCACCACAATGGTACGGCGTAGCGGTCGCAAACCCAAAGATCTGGCCCCGGCGTATTCTGCAATCTCATCTGCCCAGGCACCGGCGGCATTGATCAACACCGGTGCCCGCTCTGTTCCAGCTGCCGTCGTGACCTGCCATAAACCACCCTTGCGAGTTATCTGCTGTACCGCTGCAGTCGTGCGCAACTGACCACCCGCATGCTGCATGCCATGCAGAAAACCCTGATGTATGGCTGCGACATCAAATTCCATGCTACCAACATCATGGATGGCGCTGTCGACTACACCGCGGCGTGCCAGTGGAACACGTTCGGTGTAGGCTGATGCATCCACAAGGTGAATCGAGGGATTGCCGGCACCCACCTCACGGAAAAATTCTGTTACCCGGTTTTTTTGCTCGACTGTCGCAACGAAAAACACATCCCGGTCGTGCCACAAGGCAACGTCTGCAAATCCGGCAGGCGGACTGGCGTAAAAATCCCGACTGGCTCGGGCCAGGGCACGGACTACGGCATTCCCATAGCTCGGGGCATACAAGGCCGCAGAACGGCCCGTGGTGTGATAACCGGGTTGCCGCTCCCGCTCAAGCAACAACACCGAGCCTTCTGCTGCGAGCTTGTATGCGAGCGATGCGCCTGCAATTCCTGCTCCAATAATAATAAAATCCCAATTACTCAAGGACACCTCCTTTCTTGACCTGACTATTGATGCTGCAAACTACATACATTATCTCATGTCGCTGGTACTGGTTGTATATTCACAGAGTCTTCAATCCACTTGCGAAAACCGCATCATATACTGCTAAGATGCGCCATTTTGGAGACGGAAAGAGATGGCAGAGATTCGACCCGGTCAACGCTGGGTAAGCGATGCTGAACCACAACTGGGCATGGGTACGATTCAGGCGGTGGACCCTCGTCGAATCACGGTAGTCTTTCCTGCCGGTGGTGTGACCCGGACCTATGCCCGCAGCAGCGCACCCCTGACCCGGGTCCGGTTTCGGCCGGGTGATACGGTTCGCAACCAGGACGGGCTGGTGCTCACAGTCGAATCCATTCGCCAGCAGCAAGATCAGCTGATCTATCTGGGTCGCGAGAGTACCGGAGAATCCAGCGTCATTGAGGAGGATCAGCTCGATTCCAGTCTCCAGCTGCACCGGCCAGCACAACGTCTGCTCAGTGGCCAGATTGACCCGGACAAATGGTTTGCACTGCGCGCCACAACCCTGGAGCAGGCCAATCGCCTCGCCCATTCCAGATTGTATGGTCTGACCGGCTGCCGAACCAGCCTCATCCCTCATCAACTCTACATCGCTCACGAGGTGGCGAAACGCTATGCACCGCGGGTATTACTGGCCGATGAGGTCGGTCTGGGCAAGACCATTGAAGCCGGGTTAATCCTGCACCAGCAGTTACTCACAGAACGTGCACATCGGATTATAATCGTGGTACCGGAAAATCTGCTGCACCAGTGGCTGGTCGAGATGCTGCGTCGTTTCAACCTGCACTTTTGCATCTTTGATGAAGAACGCTGCCAGGCCATCGAAACCAGCAGCGGTCAGGACAACCCCTTCCACACCGAGCAACTGGTGTTGTGCAGTCTCGAGTTTCTATCGACTAGCGCACGCCGTTTCAAGCAAGCCTATACCGGCGCCTGGGATATTCTGGTGGTGGACGAAGCCCATCATCTGACCTGGTCACCTGACGAGGCCAGTCTCGAATATGAACTCGTGCAGATGCTGGCAGAGGTGACTGCCGGAGTATTGCTGCTGACCGCCACACCTGAACAACTGGGCAAGACGGGTCACTTTGCCCGGCTGCACTTGCTCGACCCGGATCGGTTCCCTGACCTCGATGCTTTTGTTGCCGAGGAACAAGGTTATGAACCTGTAGCCACAGCCGTGGCTACGTTACTGGACCACCAGACGCTGAATTCCACAAACCGTCAAAATCTGCTCGACAGTTTGCCACAAGGCCCGGCCCGGGAACAATGTCAGCGGCTACTGCAGCAGATCGAATGCAGTCCGGCTACATCAGAAAAACACCAATACGTGCAGCAGCTGGTGACCTTGTTGCTCGACCGTCATGGCACCGGGCGTATTCTGTTTCGCAATACCCGGTCTGCTGTACAGGGTTTTGCTCCCCGCCAACTCAGAACTTATCCCCTGCCGCTACCGGCGGTCTATAGCAAAAGCCTGCAGGCACTGGCAGCAGCCAGTACGAATGGCCCTGCAGTCACCCAGAATTTCTTGTGTCCCGAACTGGCATACCAGCTCGACCCCACCAACACCAGGCACTGGACCCAGATTGACCCGCGTGTGCGCTGGTTAATCGATTTGCTCAATGACCTGCGCACGGCCAGGTGTCTGGTGATCACCGCCTGTGCCACCAGTGCCCTGGCCATCGTCGAGGCCTTGAGGGTACAGGCAGGTATTCATGCGGCTGTTTTCCATGAAGGCATGAGTCTTGTCCAGCGGGACCGCTCGGCGGCATGGTTTGCCGATCAGACCACAGGCGCCCAGGTGTTAATCTGCTCCGAAGTCGGCAGCGAAGGGCGCAACTTCCAGTTCGCCCATCACCTGATCCTGTTCGATTTGCCGCTGAATCCTGACTTGCTCGAACAGCGTATCGGTCGACTGGACCGCATCGGTCAGACTGCCACCATCCAGCTCCATGTCCCCTTTCTGGAACCTGCTGCCCAGGCCATTATGGTGCGCTGGTATCAGGAGGGTCTGGGTGCCTTTGAGCAAACTTGTCCGGCCGGGCACAATGTCTTTGTACAGGTCGAGAACAGTCTCCGCGAAGCTTTGCAGCAACCCGTTGCGGACGAAAACAAACTGAATACACTCATTGAACACAGCCGAAAATTGCATGCTGCAATGAATGCGGCTTTACGACAGGGCCGTGACCGGCTACTGGAATATCACTCCTGTCGTCCGAAGCTTGCCAGGACCTTGCAGTCCGAGGCCAAAAGGGAGGATATCAACACTGACTTGCCGACATACCTGGAAAATGTGTTTGACTGTTTTGGTGTCGATAGTGAATACCATGGCCCACACAGCAGTGTGATCCGTCCCGGTGAACACATGCACAGTCATAATCTGGTGGGGCTAAAGGACGATGGCATCACCTATACCTGTCATCGTGAAACTGCTCTGGCCAATGAGGACATGCATTTTCTGACCTGGGAACATCCACTGGTCATGGATGCCATGGATCGTATGCTCAGCAGCGAACTCGGCAATAGCACCGTCAGCCTCATCACCGGCGGCAAGCGCCGTGGTAGCCTGTTCCTGGAGTGTTTATATCGTCTGGAAACACCCCCTCAAGCTGATTTTCCTGTACACCGCTATCTACCCCCTGCCACCTTGCGTGTGGTGATCGATGAGAGCGGAAAAAACCTGACTGCTGCATTCACACCGCAAGCCATCGACCACCTGCGCGAACACAGGGAACCGATACCACGGGAAAGCGCACAACAATTCCTGCGTGATCACAGCCAACAACTCAAAACCATGGTGGCAAAAAGTGAAAATCTTGCCCGAAAGGCTGCCCCAGAGATCATCACCGCGGCCTCCCGAAGCGGTAGTCAAGCCTTACAGTCTGAAATTGATCGTCTGCGTGCCCTGCAGGCGGTCAACCCCAATGTCCGGCTGGAGGAAATCCAGTATTTTGAAACCACCCGGCAGACCCTGGACAAATTATTACAGGCGGCTGACCTGCGTCTCGATGCCCTGCGTCTTCTCATCGCCATTTGAAGATGCCCGATCTTATCATCACTCTTTCCGCAGTTGATCCAGCGGGCTAGTAACCGCACGAATGTTTTGTTGCTGTACATGGGTGCAAATCTCCGTTGTTTTCACACCGGCGTGACCCATCAGTTTTTTGTTCCACACGAATATTTGTCTCTGATTCAAGCGAATAGGTGGCAAAGCCTGCTTACCGAAATTCGGTTCGGTTGTTGGAAGCAAAGTGTTTGCCGGTCCGGGAGCGGATAGGATGCGTTGTGCGATTCCAGTCTGATTTGGGAACAACAGCTGATGAACCCAGAATTCTCGAAGGCATTGAACGTATGCTTTTTCATCTTGTGGATGAATGGGAAATCGTTTGTGTACAGAGTGGCGAGGCGGCGCTTGAAGTGCTGGGCACTGCCCCCGAATGGCTTGGCCGAATATTTACGCTCAGACTTTTTACACTCAGTTTCAGATACCGTGGACGAAGATCCGATGGCTCAACTACTGGGGCATTCCATGATGTGCAGGGA
>CAZTLH010000176.1:0-6204 GCA_964614335.1 uncultured Gammaproteobacteria bacterium | reverse complement strand
GGCTCGGTGGTGTTTTACATTTGTTAAAAGACAGAAAGCCTGCGAGGGAACCAGCCAGCGGGGGAAGTGGATTAATCAGTTTTAGAATACGCTTCAATATCCGGCGCTCTATTGCGTTCAACTAATTTGAAAGGTCGTTGAAAAACTCTCATCTGACACGGCTATATTAATGCTCTGCGAAACCAATCATTTACTCGTAACATAATCGCCTTTTTTGCCGTGTTGTCTTGCCCGTCTCAGCCATTTTTCAACCGACTGCCAACGACAAAGCCATGCGAATCAGGTTTTTCCGGCTCCCGAATAACACTGTCGGACAGCCAGTTCCTGACCAGATTTCATCAGCAGAAATTTTTTCAAAAGTGCACGATAAACTTTTCGCTGATTGCCTTTTGTCGGCGCTCTTCTGAAGCGTTTGAACTCACGTGGACCACCATTGTATGCTGCATATGTGCCTTGAACAAGATTGGCCGTTTTACGACTCTTTCGGCTTTTGGCGTGCCCTATGGCGTATTGCTGCAGGTAATGCATCAGAATTTCGCTACCGGCACGGGCATTATAGATGACATCCTGACGCAAATAGCGGGCGTTATAAAAGCCACGCCAAACACGCGGCACGACTTGCATAATCCCCACTGCACCGGCCCCGGAACGATAGGGCACACGTTTCCCTCCCTTTTTAATATATTGCCGCCAACAGGATTCCTGCCAGGCTGTGGCCAGCAGCAAGGGGCGAAACAAGCGACTGTATTTTGATTTTAAAGGCAGTTTTTTTCCGGTTTCGACCGCAATTTCCACCAGCATCGAGTGTGCCAGCGTCAGATAACTCTCCAGCAGTTGCCGTTCAGGCAGAATATGATTGAGCAGGCGGTAGCGACGCTCCCGGGTCAAGCTGGCCGCCTGTACAGTCGGAAGCAGAAAATTCAATCGACTTTGATCGGGTACGGGTGGCGGCTGGTCCAGTGGCGGTCCAAAATGAAACAATTCACGCAATTTCGGATCTACGGTATCCTGGTCTGGATCACCATCACTGTCTGTGGCGAGAATACGTGCCAAACGACGCATACCATCTACCGTAATTTCCAGTCCGACCGGTGTTCCCAGACGGTCAGCCGCCTGCAAGGCATCTGCAGCGGTAATCAAACTCAATAACTGGATACTCTGATTGCCTTGCTTGCCAATCTGTATCTGCCGCACCAGCGGGGCCAGTTGCTGCCAGGTCGACAGAAACAGTCTGCGAACCGGATCCTGTCTATTCGGAGGCTCTGTTGTCAGTGCCTTCACAATGGCATAACGCGCATCCAGCAAGATATTCAACAAGGCATTATCGACCTGGGCTTCCTGTGACTGTTGGGCCAGCTCACGGACCAGCGTCGTTACCAACTCATCGAACTGCTTCCAGACGGCACGCCATTGATCGAGTTCCTCAGCGCTAAGCTTTGGCTCAGCAGGGAGCACCGGCAAGGTCTGTGCAGAAACCTGAAATCGCAAATGTCCGCGGACACCGGTATCGACAACCTCAAGATTTGCCAACTGTAACGAGTTCAGTAATGACTCCAGGTCAACAAAATCATACTGTGGAAATACCAGTGGCAAAATCTTGCGCAGGGCGTCCAGCGGTTGACTGATCTCAATCGTATACTGCTCCAGCTTTGGCTCAATATATTGTCTTACCCACTGCCACAGGGTCGATGAAACTGGATGTTCACGTCGATCCAGACCATAGATACGGGTGTCCAGTACCTTAAAGTACACCGTGGTTTCCGGCGGTTTCACATAAGGTAGTTCGTTGACACTCAGATAACCCTGCCACTGGAACAGGATCAAACACTGGCCATTACCGATTGCCTTGCCAATTCTGGCCTCGCCGTGACTAATAAAATTCAATACCGGCGGTTTTGAACGTAATTGCGGTTTCGATAAAATCAGATAATTACAACCCGTTCCATCGTGCCAGACTGGCGCTGTTCCATCACTGGCAGTGAACAGTCTCTCCCTCAAGCCTTGCTCGAGTAATGGGCTATTGAGTATAAAAGGAACATCAACCTGCTGCCCGGCGGCAAAGGCTGGCAACGATAGCCACCACAATAACAGTAGTAATAATCTGCCAAGCGATTTAACGCATCTACTCACAGAATACTTACACACTGAATGTAATTTCATAACCACCAAATTTGCGGATATTCAGGACGCCACTGTCAAGTATCAAATACTGACCCTTGATTCCTTGCAGGCGACCGCTGATCACCGCTGTTTTATCAAAATTGAGCGATTTGATTTTTTCCGGATACTGTATAACAGGATAAATAATCGCGACGACTTCAGTATCGCTGAACAAACGAATGCTGTGTTGCTGGCCCAATTCCCGTACTTTGCCATCAATGGCTTGCAGCAGCTGTTCTCGAGCCTGGTACAAATCCACAGCAGGGGGTGCACCTTTGAGCATTTTGCGCCAGTCAGTACGATCAGCGACATGTTCCTTGAGCGCCACTTCCAGCTGTCCGGACAAAATACGGCTGGGCACCGAAAAAAACACCATAGCTGACACCGCACCCTGATCGATCCAGCGTGTGGGTAACTGTGTGGCACGGGTGATTCCGACCTTGATTCCCGAAGAATTGGCCAGATAGACAACGTGATCGGTCATACAATGTTGTAATCCCCAGTCCGGTTCACGACACGTTCCGGCGGCATGATGACATAGCTCCGGTCGTACAATACACAGATCACAGCAGGCGAGTTTACGGAAACAGGGATAACAATACCCCTGCTGAAAACTTTTACTTGTTGATCGACCACAGGCCAGACACAGTATACGACCGCTGAATGCCAATTCGATGTTCTGTCCCAGATAGTCATTCATCACCAGTTCCTGCCCATTCAATGGCAATCGATAGGTAACAGGACTACTGTGCTGTACGGGCATTTTTTGCAAAATCCCGGTAAATTTAGGCATTTATCGACTCATGGCGTGGTTGACAACAGTTGGCGACAACATCAAAGCGTCTATCATATCACTGCGCCGGTAATTGTGGATAACGTTAGCAAAATACCGCAGTAGCTCCCGCTAACTCAGGATTTGCCAACTGCTTTTTCGCTCGATGGCCAAAAACGGCCAACTGGCTCAAGAACAGCCGACCAATCCTGCGTTTCATATCCTGGCGTGAACTCCTGAAAATACCGTCACCATGCCAGCAAACTGTGATCCAGGACTTCCCATGACGGGGTGAGCGCAGGTACCTGGCTACACCAGTGTTGCATGGTCGCAGAGGATACCGGCCACTGGCCCTTGGCCAGGACTTGCAAATTCAACCCCAAAGCCAGATAGCTATAACGGCTGTAATGAACCAGTTTGCGGGCCAAAGCCGCAATCGCCTGTGGTGAACGACAACGCAGCCAGGCTTGCCCATCTGCCGCCAGGCCCTTGCAGGCCAGGCCTGTGGACAATCGTAAACTCTGCCAGCGTTTTTTCTGAAACTTTTGCCATTTCGGCTGTAGCAGCCGGTTTTCACGCCCCAACAGTATCCGCTTGCCGACAGTCGAGTCTGCACTGTCATCGATAATGGAAATATCCGGGTAGCGCTGCTGCCAATTTTTCGCCAATACCCGCCAGGCTTGATATTCTTCGGCGGGCGCCCTGGTCGGCAACACCAGTTGTAAATCCCTGGAACCAAAGTATTGTCCGAAAGAGGGTGGCACCTCACTTGAATCCAGACGTCGAAAGAGATCAAAACCCGGGTCCAGGGCAAAGCGACGAACTGCCTTGGTAAAATGCCGCGAAAACCCTCGCCTTGCCGTGCGTAGTGATTGTCGATACCGGGCTATAGTCCCATCAACAAACTCAACCCAAACCGGCACGGATAAATGATAGAGACGTCCTGTCTGGCGCTGCTCCATCATCCCGCTGATTTGATGACCACCAGCGACAGCCTTGCACGCTGCTGCATTCAAACGTAACAATGGTGCACCGGGCTCATCCAGCCATTGACGATATTCATCCCGTAAAGGCACACCCGATACCTGTTCCAGGGAGATCAATAAATCACCAAAACTGGCACGACGAAATTGATACTGATGATAAAACTTTCGTAACCCCTGCAGGAATTGCGTAGCACCAAGATGCTTGCGTAACATATGAAAGAACATCATGGATTTACTGTAACCGACCGCTGCGCTGGACTCGTTGTGGCGGGAGTGGAAACTGCGCAGCGGACTATCCACCGATTGATTGACAAAGTCAGTGAATTTTTGCAACTGATTACGACGAAAAGATGTCCCCTTGCCGCGTGCTTCTGCCATGGCATAGTCTGCCAGATAGGTCGTTAAGCCCTCGCTCCAGTTGCCACCCGTATCATTCACATAGACACCATTGCCAAACCAGTTATGCAAGATCTCGTGTGGAAAGGAGGTGTACACGATGAAAGGCAGACGGATAATTCGATGACCAATCAAGGTAAATGATGGCAAGCCAAAACCGGTTGGCCGACTGTTCTCCACCAGTACAAATTTTTTATAGGGATAGGTGCCCAGCAAGTGACTGTAAAGAGCAAGATAACGCGCCGCAGCATCGAGATAGACCTTTGCCAGGACCGGATCGGCCTGCAACAGCCAGACCGACATCTGATAACCCGGACCAGACCGTGCTTCTTCATGATACGGGCCGGCCAGCAAAAACAGAGCCTGCTGGGGTTGCTCCTCACGCCAACGCCAGATCCAGCGCAAACCACGGGTCTTCTGCTCCAGCGCCTGACCCTGACTCAATACCCGCCAGCCGGCTGGAACTTCAAAAGTGCTGTCCATGGTCATCAGCAGACCGTCTCGATATGGATACCAGGGCGCATCAAGCCACAGGATATTCCCGCCCTGCAGGTGCAGTGGAACCCTGTAATCCAGTACCAGCTTACCGTGTTCAACCTTCAGTGGTAACGATCCATTCACCGCATGATTCTCGTTTTTCCCAGTGATTACGGTAAAGCGGTGATCGAGCAACAGCGGTTTGACATCAGTTGCCAAACCACTGATTTGTACATGCACCCGCATTTGTTGCAGCACGGGATCGATGGCTGCGTGAATTCTATAATGTGCAACTACCCCTGCCTGTGAAGCAAATGTCATCAGCAGCAGCAACAAACCGGTTTCCAAGGCGATCAGTCGCTGCCAGATTGATTGGCTGCAGTGAAAATTCAAAATCCATACCTGCGCTTTTCTATACGCTTGCCCACAAATAATAAAGCCTCATGATTATATATTCCGGTATAGATTCAATGTTTCACGTCGTCTGGTATAACGGCTCAGAAATCACGCCCCGAACATAAGCTTCGAACTGATCAGTGGATAATGGCTTGCTGAAATAGTAACCCTGCACCTCATCGCAGCCATGCTCGCGCAAAAATTTCAATTGACTGGCCGTTTCTACACCTTCAGCGATTGTATGAATACCCAGACTATTAGCCATATTGATGACCGCCGTCACAATGGCCCTGTCATCTGCATCCATACTGATATCGCGTATAAAAGACTGGTCAATCTTCAGTTTGTGAACATTAAATTTTTTCAAATAGCTCAGACTCGAATAGCCGGTACCAAAGTCATCGATCGACATCCGGATATCTCGTTCATGCAACTTGTCCATCACTGCAATCGCGGATTGCGGGTCATCCACCGTTGTCGCCTCGGTCAACTCCAGCTCCAGATTCGCTGCAGGCAAACCCGCCTCATCAAGAATCGTCGACACCATATCCGGCAGGTTTGGATGACGAAACTGCACCGCCGACAAATTCACGGCTATGACCACCGCCGGTAGTCCCGCATCTTCCCACGCTTTTGACTGCCTTACGGCAGTGCGTATCACCCACTCACCAATCGACAGAATCAAACCGCTTTCTTCGGCAATGGGGATAAACTCAGCCGGTGAAATGATCCCGAGTTCAGGTGATTGCCAACGCAACAAGGCTTCTGCGCCAATGAGGCGCTCATCCTGCAAGGCAATCTGTGGTTGATAGTATAGCTGCAATTCATTGCGTTCCAGGGCCCGACACAGAGCATTTAATAGCTCCAGGGATCGTACAGACCGTGCTTGCATTTCGCGGGTAAAAAAACAATAGTCATTGCGTGTGGCCTGTTTGACCCGATACATTGCGGCATCGGCATTCTTGCTGTCTCTTATCCCCATCTCCGAGCCCACGAGACTAAGGCGAATCTCGTATG
>CAZTLH010000175.1:0-6272 GCA_964614335.1 uncultured Gammaproteobacteria bacterium | reverse complement strand
CACGCAAAGGCCCGCCCGCCGCCAGCCCGGGCATGGAAAAATGGTGTGGTTCAAGCCGTTGTATCAAGGTTTTTTGTTGTGTTCCTTCGGGCTCTAGCAATGGCGGACGAAGACATTACCATGCAGTGTCCATGGCATAGTGGGCGACAATCGCTTTCAATGCCGGAATCATCGGGTATTCTTGCACCAGCATTCGAAGGACCTGTAATTGGTGCTGCTGTGAATCGGCATCGGCGGCATCCCATTCTGTATAAAGACGATGGATTGCGGCCGGGTTGATATTGGCCGTTGCCGAGATGCACCCAACCCCACCGGCACGCATATTTTGCAGCAAAAACAGCTCACTGCCAGTGAAGATATGAAAGTCATCCCAGTTTTGCTGCAACAGGGTTGCAGTATTCTCCCAATCGCCGGAACTGTCCTTGATGCCGGCAATATTTTGCGGATAGTTTTTTAACAGCCGCTGAATCAGGGAAAGCCGAATGGGCGTTTGAGAGACTGTGGGAATGTGATAAAGATAAATCTGCAATGCCGTACTGCCGACCCGCTCAACCAGCTCTGCATAGCTACGATACAACCCCTCATCACTGGTGTTTTTATAATAAAAAGGTGGCAACACCAAAACACCGCCACAACCCCTGCGAACGGCATGGGCAGTCAATCGGACCGAATCGGTCAAGGCGCAACAACCGGTACCAGGCATCATCCGGGCCGGATCGATACCTTCATCGATCAACTGATCGAGCAAATCAATCTTTTCCTCAACGGCCAGTGAATTGCCCTCACTGTTGGTACCAAAAACGGCCAGGCCGACATTCTGGGACAATAACCAGCGACAATGTTGCACTAGGCGCCTGGCATCCGGATGCAAGTCGCGGGCAAATGGGGTAATCACCGGTGCCAGGACACCAGTAAAACGTTTAAATGACGGCTTCATAACAACTCCTAATGTTTAAATTAGATGCAACATATTGTATTTACGTAGCCTTTTCCCGAAGGGCAAAAATCTCCTGTTCTCCAGACACACCACGTAACTGATGAAGACCCAGAGAGACAAACCGGCCCGGATAATGACTCGCAAAGGCCTCGGAAATCAGTGTCGACTCATGCAATGTCTTGCACATGCCTTCCACCCGTGCCGCCTCATTGGCGGCACTGCCAATGACGGTAAATTCAAGACGTGTGGTGGTCCCGATATTGCCATAGGTCACTTCACCCTGATGCAAACCCAGTCCGAAATGAAGTTCTACCTGCCCGTGGTTTCTACGTTTTTCATTGACAACATGAATCCGTTGCCCGGCTTCGACTGCCGCCTTTAAGGCCCGTTCACGGGCCGATTCCGGGTTGGTACAACATTCCATCCAGGCGTGTTCACCACTGGTCACGGGAAATACAGCCAGCGCGGCATCACCGATAAAACGCAACACCTGACCGCCGTTATCCAGCACAGCACCGGCCATGCAATCAAAAAAATCATTCAGCAGACCTAAAAAATCCACACGGGACATACTCTGGGCCAGTGGTGTTGAATCCCTGAGATCACAAAACCAGATGACCGCTTCAATATCGTCACCACCACCCCGGGTAATCTGGCCTTCCAGCACCCTGCCCCCGGCATGTTGCCCAAGATAGGTTTCGAGCAGGGTGACCGCAGTGTGACGCATGGCATAACCCTCATAGAGCCGACCCAACACACCGATGGTTTCATAAATGTAACCAAGATCAGCGGTAGTAAAACCACCCGGTCGCATGGTCGTCAAGGTCAGTGCATGAATCTGGCCATCGGAAAAACACATCGGCATCGCCACATAGTCGGTCGCGCCGGCTTCATGCAATTCCTTGAGAATACCAAAATCCAGCAATGGATCGGCACCATCCAGACGCCTACGAATGGCGCCGGCACCTTCAAAAATCGAAACCAGCGGGCTATTGGTATATTCCTCGGTCTCTATACGATCCCGAATAGCCTGAACGATTTCCACTTCGCGGGTAGAAAATGACCAGCGATAATTCGTGCCGATAACCTGGGGATGCAAAGTACGGATAATGACCGCCAGACGCCAAATTGGGATGCCAATTTTTTCCAACTGTTCCGCCAGTGCTGCTGTCAGGGCCTCCGGGCTGTCGATCTGGGGCGCCTCAAGCAATAACCACGGCAATAACGGATTGTCTCTTGTGCTGAGTTCATTGCTGCTGATTTGTGCTGTCATCGGCTTACCTTGAAAGAAATATAGTGCCCTGTTTGTCCTGCCATACGACTACGGCTGACTTGCCCAGTACCGGGTACGAGAAATGAATTCAAGCAGTCGGATCAAACTGACCGACAATCTTGCCTTTACGAAAAATCACCATGGATCCAGGTTGCATTTTATGCCAGTTTTCATCACAGGTCAGGGCTTGTGTGGCAATCACACTGACGACATCCTGAGCAGTAGTCAGCTCCCTGAAATTGACCGTCATTTCCTCATCCTTCAGTCTGGCATGGCCAAATGGTGCGCAGCGGGTAATCCATTGCAGACGGGTGGAACAATAAGCATAGAGGTGAGTAGAATCACAAAGCAGCATATTGAATACACCCAGGGTATCCAGATACTGGCAAAGCTGACAGAGCAACCGGAACAGTTCACTGTTATCGACAGCCCTGGCCGGAAAATGATCGCCGATCTGGTTGAGTATCCAGCAAAAAGCATACTCGCTATCGGTGGTCCCGACCGGCAGGAAACCGTTCAAGGTTTTTTTCTTGATCGTTTTTAATTGACCATTATGGGCAAATGTCCACTGTCGGCCCCAGAGTTCACGGATAAAGGGATGGGTATTTTCCAGACAGACCCGCCCGGAATTGGCCTTGCGAATATGACTGATGACGACATCACTTTTGATCGGGTAACGTTTGACCAAACGGGCAATTTCAGAGTTTACCCCGGGTGCCGGATCGCGAAATTCACTGACCCCCTTGCCCTGGTAAAAAGCCACCCCCCAGCCGTCCTTATGGGCTGCTGTACCACCACCGCGTTGCATCAAACCGCTAAAACTGAAGCAGATATCAGTCGGTGTATTGGCGCTCATCCCCAGAAGTTCACACATCAGGCCTCACCGGCGCCACGTTTGCGCAATAAACTCATCTTTAACAATGCCCCAAGATCGAAAAAAGGTCGTGGCGGCAGAATTGCAGGCCGGGCCAACAAATGAGCCGCATCCAGAAGCTTTGACGTCACCCCAACAGCGTGATCAGCAATCAGACGCCCCATGATCGTTCCACGCGCCACCCCCGAGGCATTATAACAACCGGCGACATAAAGACCCGCAGTCACGGTACCAAAATCAGGCTTGGCATTGCGGCTGATACAGATATGACCACTCCAGGTGTATTCAATACAATCCGCATCCAGCCAGGGAAAGCGTTTCTGCAAGCCCACAAGATGCTGATACCGTCTCCTGGCAAGTTGTGCTGGAGGAACTCCTGATGGAAGGTATTCTGCCGTATTGCGCATCAGCAACCGTCGATCAGATGTCAATCGGACTGTGGCCCCCAGTGGTTGTGGTGACAACACCCCCCACGGCCCCACCTGGCCTGTCTGACTCTCTTCACCCGGACGCAGCGGTCGGGTCAGACTAGCGGTCAGTGCCAATGGAAACATTCGGCTGCGGTGCACACCCAGTTTTGGGATAAAGGCATTGGTACAGACAATCACCCGATCGGCGATCACTTCGGCATCCGCAAACGCAAGTTTGAATTTGCCACCACTGTGATTGATTTTAAGCACCGGGCTTTGTTCAAAACACTCTACCGATGCCGGCAATGTAGCGAGTAATCCCTTGATTAATGTCGCCGGCTGCACCAACGCTCCCCCTTCACAGAGCACTCCGCGTTGATAAAAACGGGTTCCCAGACGTTCAGACAACGCCGATGAGTCCAGTAACTCGGTCACAATACCGAGTTCATCAAAAATACGGAGATGGTTGTCCAGGATGGAAAAATTATCCGGATCAGCAGCCGCGTGAATGGAGCCGATATTTTGCCACTGACAATCAATGGCATATTGTTTTACCCAATCCCTTAACTGCACAACACCTGCTTGGTCAAGAAGATGCAGGGCCTGATATTGCTGTTGGTCTCGAATGGATTTTAGTTTGGCGTGGCCCGGGGATTCGTGTGCCACCACAAAACCTGAATTTCGGCTGCTGGCCCCCTGCCCGGCGCTCTTGCCATCGACCAGAAAGATACGCTGGTTCGACACCAGTTCGGCCAGCCTGCGGGCAGCGGCATGGCCGGTGAACCCGGCCCCAATCACCAGCCAGTCGGTCACGTGATGCCCATGCAAGGACTGGCACGTTAAGTATTTTCCTGCCAGCGACACCCATCCACATTGATCATCAATAGTTGTTGGCATCAAGGATATGACTTTCCTGTTGGCGGCCAAAGGTCATCATACAATACCAGCCAAAAATTGAAGTCAACAGACTCAAGTATAACCATATCGGAAATTCAGTAATTTATTGTGCATCTTTCAAGATTCAGATAACTTGCTGCTTCGCTGTTTTTTACCCTGTCGTTTTATTTGCTCCTTAATGATATTAATTCGGGCATCAATCGATGTCTGCAGATAAAAACTGCTTTTGGCCTGCTGTTTGGCCAACAGTAATTGTGTCATCGCTTCCTGGGGTTGATTGATCAATTCATAGTACTTCGCCATCTGCATATGGGCTTCCGCTTTCTTGCCCGCTTCACCGGCTGCACGCGCCAACTGCCGATGCAGATCCGGTTGTTCAGGGTTGGCGGTCACCAATTTCCGCAATAGCGGGTAGGCTTTGCCAGCCTGGTTATTGTTCAGCAGAATCTGTGCCAGATAATGTTTGATCACCAGATTGCCTGGTGCTTCATGACTGGCCTTTGCCAGCAAGCGTTCGGCGGCCGGTACATCGGTGTTTTGTGTCACTTCAGCCATCGAGATCAATAACCAGGGGTTTTGAGGATCTTTTTGTAACAGCTGCTGCAAAATCTCCCTGGCGGCCCCGGATTTGCCGTGATTATCCAGAGCCACAGCCTGTCCATAACGTAATGCCCTTTGAATTTCGGATGCTTTGTTTTGTTGTAGATTTGCCTGATCGATAAAGGATTGAACAGAATCACGACCGCGGCCTCCATAGAGTGCCATCGTCCGTGCCCGGAAATACTGGAAATCGGTGCTGAGTTTATGTTGAGAGACGGCAGGGTACTGCCTCGCCCTGGCCTTGGCTTCGGCGATACGATTTACTGTCAAAGGATGAGAACGAAAGAATTCCGGTGCACTGTTGTCCTGAATTTGCATTCTTTGCAACATGCGATCAAAAAATGTTGGCATGGCGTTGGGATCAAAACTGGCCCGAGCCAAGGTGCGAATACCCAAGTCATCTGCTTCTTTTTCAAAACGCCGGGTGTATTGAATTTGATCACTCATCAAGGCCGCATTGGTGGCAACAATGGTTGCAGTCCCGGCCTGTCCTCCCAGCAAAATTGCAGCGATCAAAGCGGCCACCGTGGGTAAGGTTGTTTCCTTGCCACGAGCAATGAGCCGTGCCAGATGATGCTGGGTAACGTGTGCAATCTCATGCGCCAGCACACCGGCCAGTTCATCTTCACTGCGTGTCGTCTGTACCAGACCGGCATACACCGTAACATGGCCACCCGGCACAGCAAAAGCGTTCAAATTGGGATCATCAATCAAATAAAAGTGATAGTTCTCCTGTGGCATGTCACTAAAACGCCCCAGTTTTTTACCCAGCCTCAGCAAATAATCGAGTAACAGGGGGTCGGTAATAAATTGCAGACGGTTGCGTGCACTGATCATAAAATCCCGACCGAGTGTTTCCTCTTCCTGTACCGATAAAACAGTGGCTGAGGCATCACCAAGATCCGGTAACTTGTAATCCATTTGCGCCATGGGAGCTGAGCTGATCAGCAAAGCGATGATTAATGGCAGGTATCTTTTCATAGGTGCTCCTGGTGATCGAGACTGCAAGTTTACCACTTACAGCTTGTCAGACCACGTTGACTGCATCAGGTTCCTGTTGGTTGTGTTCAGTTAGCAGTCCTCAGCTTGACAAGGTAAACTGAGCGTCATCAGTAAATTCGTACATTAATGTATTTTTATGTTCTAATTGAGATGCGAGTACAATAGCGTTGGTTTGAGTGGGGCTAACATGGAACACACATTTCAATGAACATAGAAATTCACAACCAAATAGGAGGTTAGAACTGGCTGAATGTGAGCAATAACAGAGAGCACGTGGCA
>CAZTLH010000174.1:0-6280 GCA_964614335.1 uncultured Gammaproteobacteria bacterium | reverse complement strand
CGGTGTAATCGCCCATGTGTTTTTGTCGGCTACAGATTATCGAGTGTCTGGGCATGATGGCCGTTGAATTCTGTACCAACCCGGATACCGGCATGTGTGTGGATTCCCTGGCCCAGGCCATACAAACGGTGGATATCAAAGCCGTCATTTCCGTGGCCAATTTCAATAATCCCACCGGCGCACTGATCCCCGATGAGAACAAGAAAACCATCCTCGATATTCTCGCCCGCAAACAGATTCCCCTGATCGAAGACGATATCTTTGGTGATCTCCACTTTTCCCAAACCCGACCCCATACCTTCAAGGCCTTCGACCGGGAAGGCCTGGTCCTGACCTGTTCGTCATTTTCAAAAACCATTGCACCCGGCTATCGTGTCGGCTGGGTCAGTCCGGGCCGGTATTTTGAACCGGTGTTGCAGCTCAAACAACTGGTCAGTTCGGCCACCGCCTCGATCCCGCAACTGACGATTGCCGAATTTTTGCGCAGCGGTCTCTATGAACGCCATCTGGTGCGCTTGCGGCGCGCTTACCGGGAACAACTGGAACAGTTGCGGCAGGCGGTGGCCGGGAGCTTTCCAAAAGGCACCCGATTAACCCGTCCGGAAGGAGGCTTTGTGTTGTGGGTACAAATGCCACGAGGTGTGGATGCAATGACCCTGCACAGCCTGGCGCTGAACGAGCATATCAGTGTCACCCCCGGGTCGATCTTTTCCGCCACCGGCAAATACCGGAATTTCATACGTTTATGTGCCGGCTCACCCTGGAATGATAAAATAGCCGGCGGTGTAGCCAGACTGGGAGAAGTAGCCGGCACGCTGGCGAACTAGCAAATGTTTGTATTGCAAATTCTTCTGGTTTGCAATAGATTTTACGGTCTTGCCAGCATCACAAGGAAACCTCGACCGGGGGCTGCATGCGCAGAATATTGATCGACTTTTCAATTACATGATGGTGCGCTTTTTTTTGTTTATACCGAGGGTCTAACGTATGAAACCAGCTGATGTCAAAACGGCCGACGATGCCAGGGAAATAATTCGTGAACGGGGGCTGGAATATATCAAGGTCGGTATCTTTGATATCGATGGCATCATGCGGGGCAAGTACATGTCCTGCGAGAAATTCTTTTCCGCTCTCGATGGCGGTTTTGGATTCTGTGATGTCGTACTGGGCTGGGACAGCAACGACCAGCTGTATGACAATGTCTCCTATACCGGCTGGCACACCGGTTATGGCGACTCGCCGGTACGGATCATCATTGACAGCTGTCGTGAAATTCCGTTCGAAAACGGCATGCTGTTGTTTCTGGGCGAATTCGTCGAACGGGCAGAAGCCATTTGCCCACGCGGATTATTGCGGCGGGTGTTACGGCGTGCCGATGATATGGGCTATGCGGCGACAGCTGCCTGTGAATTCGAGTTTTTTGTTTTCGAAGAGACCCCTGATTCGATCCGGGAAAAACATTTCCAGAACCTCAAAACCATCACCCCCGGACATTTTGGCTATTCGATGTTGCGCAACTCAGTCTATGCGGAGTTCTACGAAGAACTGCTGGAAACCTGCAGCATTATGGAATTTCCGATCGAAGCCATGCATACCGAAACCGGGCCAGGTGTGCTGGAAGCGGCCATTGCCTACACCGAAGCGCTGGAAGCCGCAGACCGGGCTGCATTATTCAAAACCTATACCAAGATTCTGGCCCAGCGTCAGGACTGGATGGCAACCTTCATGGCCAAATGGTCTCCAGACTGGCCCGGGCAAAGCGGGCATATCCATCTGGCACTGCAGGGCACCGATGGCCGGGCAATCTTTTATGATGACAGCCAGCCACACAATATGAGCGATGCCATGCGCTGGTTTATCGGTGGCCAACAGGCACTGCTGCCGGAATTGTTGTCCATGATCGCGCCCACGATCAACAGTTTTACCCGTTTGATTCCTGGTTTTTGGGCCCCGACAGCCGCCAGCTGGGGTGTTGAGAACCGGACCTGCGCATTGCGTGCAATACCGGGCAGCGCCAAAGCACAACGGGTCGAGTACCGTATCAGCGCCGCAGACATCAACCCCTATATCGCCATTGCCGCCGCCCTGGGCTCCGGATTATGGGGTATTGAACACCAGATTGAGCCGGATGCGGCCATTGAAGGCAACGCCTATGACATTCATTTTGCCAAAAAGCGCCAATTACCGGCAACGCTTTTCGAAGCCGCGGGTCGTCTGAAAAAATCGCATGCCGCAAAGGCCCTGTTCGGTGATGCTTTTGTCGAACATTATGCCGCGACCCGGGAATGGGAAGAACGCGAATTTCGCAAACATATCACCGATTGGGAAATGCAGCGATATTTTGAAATCATCTAGCATTCTGTCAGCTGCACACGACTCAAACAACTGCTTTTATCCTCTTTAAACTGATTTTATTCAAGGGTTGCACAATGGAATTATTGAAAACAATTTCACCTGTTGATGGTGAAATTTATGTGGAACGCGAATATGCCACAGCCGGTCATATCAACACCGCCCTGCAGGCAACCGTCGCCACCCAAAAAGACTGGCAACATACTGCGATTGAGCAGCGCATGCACTATTGCAGCCGGGCGGTGGACTATCTGGTCACCCACAAGACAGAAATTGCCCGGGAGCTGACCTGGCAAATGGGTCGGCCTGTGCGTTACACCGGTGGTGAAATCGATGGCATGGAAGAACGGGCAAGACACATGATCGCCATCGCCGAGCAATCACTTAGTCCACTGCAGGTGGCAGCGAAGGACGGTTTCAACCGTTATATCTGCCATCAGCCACTGGGGGCGGTTTTCGTGATCGCACCCTGGAACTACCCCTTCCTGACTTCCGTCAATGCTATCATTCCGGCCCTGCTGGCAGGCAATACGGTCATCCTCAAACATTCGGCCCAGACCCCGCTCGTCGCCGAGCGTTATAGCGAGGCCTTTGAATATTCCGGTCTCCCAGCCGGGGTATTTCAACACCTGCACCTCAGCCATCAGGATACGGCCCGAATTATCCAGTCCGAGGCCATTGACTTCGTCGCCTTCACCGGTTCTGTGGCCGGTGGCGAGATGGTCGAAAAAGCGGCCGCCGGTCGCTTTATCGGTGTCGGTCTGGAGTTGGGCGGCAAAGATCCCGCCTTTGTTCGCGCCGATGCCGATCTGGAGCACGCGGTCAACACCGTGGTGGATGGCGCCTATTTCAACTCGGGTCAGTCCTGCTGTGGCATCGAACGCGCCTATGTTCACCAGACAATCTATGATGATTTTATCGAGGCGGCAGTCCGTCTGGTCAAACAATATGAGCTGGGCAGACCGGATCAACAGACAACGACACTGGGCCCGGTGGTTCGCACTGCTGCCGCAGACTTTGTTCGGGCACAGACTGCTGAAGCCATTGCTGCCGGCGCCCGCCCCCTGATTGATCCTGCAGAATTTGCCATGAACCAGACCGGTACCCCGTATCTGGCCCCGCAATTGCTGGCTGATGTTGACCACAGTATGCGGGTCATGACCGAAGAGACCTTTGGCCCGGTACTCGGTGTCATGAGGGTCGCCAATGATGATGAAGCCATCAGTCTGATGAACGACAGCGAATACGGTTTGACCGCTGCAGTCTTTACCCAGGATCAGGACGCGGCTGTCCGTATCGGCAACCGGATCAATACCGGCACCTGGTTCATGAACCGCTGTGATTATCTGGATCCCGCACTGGCCTGGACCGGTGTCGGGAATTCCGGTCGCGGTTGCACCTTGTCAGAACTTGGTTTTCTTTATCTGACCCGCCCAAAGTCCTTTCATCTTAAAACTACAGTCTGATTGTTCGTACACAGCCTGAAACGAGGAAATGTTGTGATGCACATGAACTGGAATTACCCTACAGCCGTGCGTGTCGGCGCCGGTCGTATCAACGAATTGCCTGCGATCTGCCGTGAGCTGGGGATGCAGGCCCCGCTGCTGGTCACCGATCCCGGTCTGGCACAGCTGCCGATGACCACTGCTGCCGTCCAGGCTTGTCTGGATGCTGCGCTGAACTGCGCCTTATTCAGTGCAATCAAACCCAATCCGACCGGTGGCAACGTCATGGCCGGGGTCACCGCATTTCGACAGGGCGGGCATGATGGTGTTATCGCTTTTGGTGGTGGCAGCGGTCTCGATGCCGCCAAGGCAATCGCCCTGATGGCTGGACAAAAAGATTTGTCGCTGTGGGATCTCGAGGATATCGGTGACAACTGGACCCGTGCCGATACTGCGGCCATCTATCCGGTGGTTGCCATCCCGACTACTGCCGGTACCGGCTCGGAAGTCGGCCGGGCTTCTGTCATCATCCGCGAGCAGGATCACGCCAAGAAAATCATCTTCCATCCTGCGATGCTACCGGAAATCGTGCTGCTGGATCCGGAGTTGACAGTAAACTTGCCAAAAGGATTGACCGCAGCAACCGGCATGGATGCGCTGTCACACAGTCTCGAAGCCTATTCAAGCCCGCTTTATCATCCCATGGCAGATGGTATCGCGATCGAAGGGATGCGTCTGGTGCAACAAAATCTGCCTGCCGCGGTTCGCAATGGTCAGGATATCTCTGCCCGCACCCAGATGCTGGTTGCCTCCAGTATGGGGGCTACCGCTTTTCAGAAAGGCCTCGGCGCCATGCACGCTCTGGCCCATCCTTTGGGTGCCCTCTATGATGCCCACCATGGCATGCTCAATGCCATATTAATGCCTTATGTACTGGTGGCCAATCGCGATAAAATCGCTGACCGTCTCACCCGACTGGGTCGCTATCTGCATCTGCCTGAACCGGGATTTGACGGCTTTTTGCAATGGGTTCTAGAACTCAGGGAGAGCATCGGTATCCCGGCAGCCCTCGGTGCAATCGGTATCGATGACGCACGTGTCGATGAAATCGGCCCCATGGCCGTGGCCGATGCCGCGGCGGGGAGCAACCCCATCCAGTTTACTGCCGAACAATACAGCCACATTCTCAGCCGCGCCATCAACGGACAATTATAAATGAAGCTTGGAATCCTGGCCTGTGATCATGTGCGCCCTGCCCTGTTGCCACAATTCGGTGATTATATCGATATGTTCGAAAAGCCATTACGGCGACACATACCGAACCTTGAACTGGTGACCTACCGACTCTGTGATGACGAATTCCCGGCACAGGTCACGGACTGTGATGCCTATATATCGACCGGCTCCAGACAAAGTGTCTACTCGGATATCGACTGGGTGAAGAAATTTTCTGCGCTGGTCACGGTGCTAGCCGAAAAAGAAATCCCTTTTGTCGGCATCTGTTTTGGGCACCAGATGATGGCCCATGCTTTAGGCGGAAAAGTCGAGAAAGCCAGGGTCGGCTGGGGTGTCGGTATCTCGAGTGTACAGATCAAACAAAGCCCGTCCTGGATGACAATAGATCACACCACACCGTCGCCGGAATACCACCTGATTGTCAGTCATCAGGATCAGGTCACAGTGCTGCCTGAAAATGCCACGGTACTGGCCAGTAATGACTTTTGCCCCTACAGCATGATCCAGATCGGCCAAAGCCTGCTCGGCATACAGGGCCATCCTGAATTCAACAAGGAGTACTCTCGTACCCTGATGATGATCCGCAAAGACAAATTGGGCCCAAAAACATTACAAAACGGATTAGAGTCGTTGGACCTCAAACTCGATTCAGACCTGGTATTTGCCTGGATTGGTCGTTTTTTACAGAACTGTCAAAAGGAGTAAGCCCCTTGCAAGAACCGCTGCCAGTCAGGCATATTCATTGTTCACTATCGTCATTACCGCGCTTTCTCCTGCCGTCATACTCCACTTCCAACTATCGTCATTCCCGCTTTTTATTACCGTCATTCCCGCGCAGGCGGGAATCCAGATCACCCTTGCAAAAATCAAACATGGATCCCCGCCTCCGCGGGGATGACGCACAAAGCAAAGGGTTATGCTGAAATAAAACCCCTGGACCCCCGCTTTCTACTATCATAATTCCACCGCTTTATACTATCGTCATTCCCGCGCAGGCGGGAATCCAGACCACCCTTGCACAAATCGAACATGGATCCCCGCCGCCGCGGCAATGACGTCAAAAACCACTTGGGGCACTGAAGAACCCACTGGATCCCCACCTGCGTGGGAATGACGTGAGGTATACCTTTCGCGCTTGAGAATACTCCATTTCAGTGTGTAGATTTTTGTGCAGGGCTAGGCGTAAGACCGCAGGTATAGTCATCTCTATCAAGGTCTTACAACAACGCCCTGCGCAATAAAGATCC
>CAZTLH010000173.1:0-6283 GCA_964614335.1 uncultured Gammaproteobacteria bacterium | reverse complement strand
CATGAAAACAGTAGATCACTTGCATCACATCGATGCCACAGCCTGGTTGAACATCCTGCGTGCTGCCGGGGAAATCACTCGACTGCGTCTCCTTGTTGCTCTGGCCGGTGGTGAACTAACCGTTGGGGAACTCACCCGTGTGGTCGCACAAAGTCAGCCGAGAGTGAGTCGTCACCTTCGATTACTTTGCGAAAGTGGATTACTGCAACGCTTTCAGGAAGGTGCAACAGTCTTCTATCGACTGTCCTGGAGTGGTGCTGGGGAACAACTCACTGCCCTGACGATGCAATTAATACAACCGGAAGATATACTTTTTTCAGAAGATCGTATCCGCTTGTCTGCAGTCAGACAGGATCGAGGACAACGAGCTACACATTTTTTTCACCAGAACGCTGACAATTGGGATAATTTACGCACGCTGTACGCCGCTGTCGACTCTGTTGAAACAGCCCTGCTAGAGGCGGCACCACGAAACATCAACATGTTACTCGATCTTGGCACTGGAACGGGACGTATCCTGGAGATCTTTGCCCCCAGAATCCGACATGGTGTCGGGATTGATATGAGTGCGGAAATGCTGGCAGTCGCCCGTGCCAGAATGGCTGGCAACCAATTTGCACA
The DNA here is from genome assembly GCA_964614335.1 of uncultured Gammaproteobacteria bacterium. Lineage (GTDB taxonomy): Bacteria > Pseudomonadota > Gammaproteobacteria > Arenicellales > DRJH01 > DRJH01. The sequence goes on along the minus strand of CAZTLH010000173.1, from coordinate 5,662 downwards.
TTGCCAGTTTCGCAAAGCTGATGCCACCACATCACCCTACCCGAACGCTTGTGCCGAAATTGTCATTATCCATCATGTGCTGCACTACCTGCCATTACCACAGGCGTTGATTGAGGAAGCATCACGGCTGTTAAAACCTCGAGGACAATTGATGATTGTCGACTTTGCCGCTCACCAGCAGGAGCGTCTACGCACCGAATTGGCACACCGCAGACTGGGCTTTACCGATCCAGAAATCAGGTTGTGGCTACGCAACCAGGGACTCGAATCGATTACCACACAACAATTCCCAGGCAATGATGAGGAGGGCCTGATCACCTGCCTGTGGATTGCAAAAGCTACAGGATCTGTCCAGAAAGCGGGAGCGGTTCATTAATGAATAAGATTCGTGAAACATTTTTTCGTAGCCAGGACGCCACTCCATTACAGATTTCATTTGAGTTCTTTCCACCAAAAACTGATGAAATGGAATCCACCCTGTGGCGTTCGATCAAAGCCCTGGCCCCACTAAGCCCACACTTTGTCTCGGTCACTTATGGCGCCGGTGGCAGCACCCGGGAACGCACCCATCAAACTGTGGCCCGGATCCTCAATGAGACCCAATTAAATCCTGCCGCACATTTAACCTGTGTTGGTGCAACACGGAACGAAATCAATACGATTGTCGAGCGATACCAGACAATCGGGGTACGGCACATTGTTGCTCTGCGTGGAGATCCACCGGTACGTGGTCATGCCTATCAACCTCACCCTGAAGGATATGCCTATGCCTCCGATCTGGTGGCCGGAATCAGTAAACTGGGAGATTTTGACATCTCTGTTGCCGCCTATCCCGAAGGACATCCCGAATCAACATCAAAAAAAGCCGACCTGGAAAATCTGTTGCGCAAGGTCGGGGCCGGCGCCAATCGCGCCATCAGTCAGTTTTTCTTCGACCCGGATGTATTTTTACGATTTCGCGACAAAGCGACCGCAGCCGGCATTCAGATCCCCATCATACCCGGCATTCTCCCGGTAACCAATTTCAAGAGAGTTCACGCTTTTGCCAAAACCAGTGGCGCCTCCGTGCCACGCTGGCTGGCCGAAAAATTTGAGGGACTGGATGAACAGCCGCATATCCGTCAGCTGGTTGCCGCCTCTGTGGTTGCCGATCAATGCCGGATTCTGCATAGCGAGGGCGTTACGGAATTCCACTTCTATACCTTGAACCGGCATGAATTAACCCGTGCTATCTGTCAGATTCTTGGCATCCGGCCCCAGACCTGACGAGTCATCATTTTAATATTTCAAGTTTCCCAGGACACAAACACATGAGTGATGTAATTACCCAACAACTAAAAACTGCCCTGTCGCAGCGTATCCTGCTACTCGATGGTGCCATGGGTACGATGATTCAGGCGCATCAGCTTGATGAGGATGGATACCGCGGACAACGCTTTCAAGACTGGCAACAACCACTGCAGGGCAATAATGATCTCCTGAGTCTGAGCCAGCCGGATATTATTCGTGATATTCATCTGGCCTATTTGCATGCCGGGGCTGATATCGTTGAAACCAACACATTCAACTCCAATGCCATATCCCAGTCTGACTACGGCATGCAGGATCTGGTCCTGGAGCTCAACCAGAGCGCTGCCCGCCTGGCACGACAGGCGGTTGATCAAGTCAACCAGGAGACTCCACAACGGCCGCGTTATGTCGCCGGTGTACTGGGGCCCACAAACCGCACAGCCAGCCTTTCACCGGACGTCAATAACCCCGGTTACCGCAATACCAACTTCGCCCAACTAGTCGATGACTATCGTCTTGCTGCGACAGGCCTGATGGACGGTGGTGCGGATATTCTGCTGATCGAGACCATATTCGATACCCTCAATGCCAAGGCTGCAGTATTCGCCTTGCTATCACTATTTGCTGAACGTGGCCAACAACTGCCGATCATGATCTCCGGCACCATCACTGATGCCTCCGGCCGTACACTCTCGGGACAGGTAGTGGACGCGTTCTACAATGCGCTGGCACATGCCCGGCCGCTGTCGATCGGATTTAATTGCGCTCTTGGTCCGAATGAATTGCGCCAATATGTTGCCGATTTATCCAGTATTGCTGCTTGTTCTGTTTCTGCTCACCCAAATGCTGGTCTGCCGAATGCATTTGGCGGTTATGACGAAACACCCGAATCCATCGCGGCTGCCCTCGGTGAATGGGCCCGGAGCGGTCTGGTTAACCTGGTCGGCGGCTGTTGTGGTACCACCCCCGATCATATCTCCGCCATCGCCGATGCAATAGCCGGTTGCAAACCAAGAGCCCTGCCAGAACTGCCCGCTGCCTGTCGTCTGTCGGGTCTGGAAGCGATGACCATTGCTGCTGACTCATTATTTGTTAATGTGGGTGAACGCACCAATGTCACCGGCTCAGCCAAATTCCGCAAATTAATCCAGACCGAGGAATATGAGACGGCGCTCGATGTCGCCCGCAGTCAGGTCCAGAATGGCGCCCAGATTATCGATATAAACCTGGATGAAGGTATGCTCGACACCCAGCGTATCATGGTCACCTATCTGAATCTGGTCGCTGCCGAGCCGGATATTTCACGTGTACCGGTCATGGTCGACTCCTCGAAGTGGGAGGTTCTCGAAGCCGGCCTCCAATGCCTGCAAGGCAAGGGCGTGGTCAATTCCATCAGCCTCAAGGAAGGTGAAGAACAATTTCTCCTGCATGCCAGTCTGGTACAACGTTATGGCGCAGCCGTCATTGTCATGGCCTTTGATGAGCAGGGCCAGGCCGACACCCTGGAACGCAAAACCGGCATCTGTGAGCGCAGTTACCAACTGTTGATTGAAAAGCTCGATTTCCCGCCTCAGGACATTATTTTCGACCCAAATATTTTTGCTATTGGCACGGGTATCGAGACCCATGTCAACTATGCCGTTGATTTTATAGAAGCCACACGCTGGATCAAACAACACCTGCCTCATGCCCTGGTATCCGGTGGTGTATCCAATGTGTCTTTTGCCTTCCGTGGCAACAACCCGATACGTGAAGCCATCAATGCCGTATTTCTCTATCATGCCATTCAGGCCGGTATGGATATGGGTATTGTCAATGCCGGGCAATTGGCAATCTATGGCGAGATCCCTTTACACCTGCGCGAACGAGTTGAAGATCTGGTCCTTAATCGCAGGCAGGATGCTACAGAACGGTTGATGGAAGTGGCCGCAGAATTCCAGGGAAAGGGACCAAACAATCCGGTGGAAGATCTGGCCTGGCGCGAATGGCCAGTGGAGAAACGCCTGTCCCATGCGCTGGTAAAAGGCATCACCGACCATATAGTAGAAGACACGGAAGCCGCCAGACTGCAACTGGTGAAACCCCTGCATGTCATCGAAGGACCATTGATGGATGGTATGAATGTGGTTGGAGACCTCTTTGGCTCAGGGAAAATGTTCCTGCCGCAGGTGGTGAAATCTGCCAGGGTAATGAAAAAAGCGGTGCACTATCTGCAACCCTTTCTGGAAGCGGAAAAAACCACGGCCAGCGCCAGCAGCCAGGGCAAAATATTGCTTGCTACCGTTAAAGGCGATGTTCATGATATTGGAAAAAACATCGTCGCCGTGGTGCTGCAGTGCAATGGTTATGAGGTCGTCAATATGGGAGTCATGGTGCCCTGTGACAAAATCCTGGAGACCGCCAAGCAGGAAGGATGTGATGTGATCGGCTTGTCCGGTCTGATCACACCCTCACTGGAAGAGATGACCCATGTGGCCGGTGAAATGCAACGCCGTGGCATGACCCAACCCTTGTTGATCGGCGGTGCCACGACCAGCCGTATCCACACCGCTGTCAAAATTGCTCCCGCTCGCAAACTGCCGGTGATCTATGTGACCGATGCCTCACGTGCTGTGGGTGTCCTGAACCAGTTATTGAGTAAAAAGCGCGCTGCAGACTACACTGCCGGTATCAATACGGAATATGCACAACTACGAGAACAACATGCGAGTCACAGCGAGCAGCGTCGTTTACTGCCATTGACAGTAGCACGCAAACGCGGAGTCAGAACAGACTGGTCAGCGTATCACCCGGCTGTGCCCAAACAATTAGGGGTTACAGTACTCAAAGACTATCCTTTGAATGAATTGGTCGACTACATCGACTGGAGTCCATTTTTTCATGCCTGGGAGCTCAAAGGGAAATACCCGGCTATACTCAGCAACCCAAAATATGGTGAACAGGCACGCAGCCTCTATGCCGATGCCCGCTCCATGCTGGATCAAATAGTCGGCCAGCACTGGCTAACTGCCAATGGGGTGTTTGGTTTATTTGCGGCCAACAGTATCGGCGACGATATCGAAATCTATCGCGATAACAATCGCAGCGAAGCCCTGACCACGCTCCACATGCTCAGACAACAGGCTCAACGGGCCGCAGGCAAGCCATTGCAGTGTCTGTGTGATTTTATTGCCCCACAATCCAGTGCTGTTAACGATTATATGGGCGCTTTCGCAGTGACCACAGGCCTGGGTATCGAACAGCATGTCACCCGCTTTGAGGCAGACCACGATGATTACAATGCCATCATGCTCAAGGCCCTGGCTGATCGCCTGGCTGAGGCATTTGCCGAGCGTCTGCATCAGCGTATTCGTACCGAATACTGGGGCTATGCCGGGACGGAAGAATTTGATGGTGATGAATTAATCGGTGAAAGATATCAAGGCATCAGGCCTGCCCCGGGCTACCCGGCCTGCCCGGATCATACCGAAAAAGAGACCCTGTGGGCGCTGTTGAAGCCACAGGACTGTGCCGACATCGAATTGACCAGCGGTATGGCCATGTACCCCGCCGCCTCAGTCAGTGGCTGGTATTTTAATCACCCAAATGCTCGTTATTTCAGCGTCGGTCGACTTGGACGTGATCAGGTTCAGGACTATGCCCGACGCAAAAACTGGTCCATCGTGGATGCCGAACGTTTTCTGGCCACAGGTCTTGGCTACACGCCGTAAATAAGATCAAACCAGCCTTTTCGGGTTTAAATTATGGCGCTTATCTACATCGGTTAGGTTAACCAGTCGCAGAATGCAGCTGATCCTGCAATTGTGAAATATTATCTTTAATCAGCAATTTGCGACGCTTCATCACCCTGATCTCTTCGTCCGCTACCGTGAGTTCCTGACCTAAACGTTCGATGGTGCTGTGGAGTTCGGTATGTTCTGCGATCAATCTATCAAGTTGATGTTTGAGGGTAGTCGCCTGATCTTGCATTCTTTGTCTCCTTAATATGTGACACATTACTCAAGACTGATCTTTACTATCAGTCCTGGTACAAGTTTATGCCAGAATGTGCTCGATGACCAGATTCTGATACATTATTCAGGAGCTCCCGCTAGCCAGGGATTTGCTGGCTGTTATCTCGCTCGATGGCTATAAATAGCCAACAGGCCGAAAGCAGCCAACAAAGCCTTATTATTGAACTTCTAGCGGGAGCACCTGTACATTGTTCAGGTGCTCGGGCTAGCACAGGATTTGCTGACTATTTTCGTTCGATATCCATAAACGTCCAACTGACGGTAAAACAGCCAACAAAACCCGTGTTTCAACATCCTGGCGCGATGAACTGTACATTATTCAGTAGTTCAGTCAGCCACAGATTTTTCAACCTTTCCCT
>CAZTLH010000172.1:0-6303 GCA_964614335.1 uncultured Gammaproteobacteria bacterium | reverse complement strand
GAAGAGCGGGGGGAAGAGGGGGGTGGGGAGGCCGAAAGGGGGGAAGCCGCACTACGGGGAATATGGGTAGGGGGGATGGTGTAAGTATGGATGTGTGAGGGGGGCGGGGAGGGCGCGGCCAAAAGGGTGACGGGGTGGTGCTGGAAGATGAGGTGCTGGTTGGTCGAAATGTGATGCGGCTGGCCAAGGGAGGATCGATCCATATCGGCCGACGCAGCGCTGTTGGCAGTAATTCGGTTGTGGTATCAACCGGAGGCGTTGAACTGGGCGAAGCGGTTCTGATGGCGGGTGGCTGCAGTATTTCAGCCGGGGCCTATGAAGTCGACCAGGCATTGCCAATGATCATGGACAACAAAGCCTATACCAGGGGCCCGATCCGGATTGGCGCGGGCACCTGGCTGGGAACCGCGGCAGTAGTCCTCGATGGTGTGAATATCGGTAGCGGTGCGGTCGTCGGCGCCGGAGCGATTGTCAACAAGGATGTCGAGGACAACATGATTGTTGTCGGCATTCCAGCCAAACCCGTACGCGCTCGATCTTTTGAATCCGAATCCAAGTAAACGGCCTTGAAAAAAAAACTGCTGCTGACACTGAAGATTACGGTCACCCTGCTGTTAACTTCCGTGCTCCTCTTCAATGCTGACTGGCACGCCATTACACTCGGTATACGTCATGCCCAGCCATCCGGTCTGTTTCTGGTGTTACTGGCAATGTCACTCTGTGTCTCCATAAGCGCCTGGAAGTGGCTGTTGCTGCTGCGTATTCATGGCGCTGTGTTTGCATTTTCTCATTTGCAAAAATGGTATTTTATTGCCATGTTCTTCAATAATTTCCTGCCCACCAGCATTGGCGGTGACGGCTACCGGATCTATCGCACACTAAATAATGAACGCTCACGTACGGCTGCAGTACTGGCCGTTTTTACCGAACGTCTGTCCGGTATCCTCACCCTGTTACTGGTCGGCTGGTTTGCCGCCATAATAGGCTCGATCGTGCATGGCGGGCCTTTATCCAAAACGTATGTGCGTCTCGGTATCATTGGTCTCGTGATCGCGGTCATCGTAATTCTTTTACTGCTCAATCATCGATTCTGGCAACGCTTGCTGCACTGGAAACGACTGCCAAAAATCATCCATACGCTGACCGCTCATCTCGCAGACTACCGCAAACAACCCGGTCGCAGTGCCGGTGTGCTGGCCGTTTCACTGCTATTTCATTTATTTACCATCAGCTGGATCTGGCTGTTGATGAAAACCGCAGGTGAGCCACTGCCCTGGTACGATGTCGCCGTCATCAGCGCACTGTTGAGTGTGGTTGCGGTGGTGCCGCTGTCTATCAATGGCATCGGTGTAATCGAAGGCTCATTAATCTATCTGGCCGGGCAATTCGGCATGAGTTACGACACCGCCTTGCTGGTTGCGTTGCTGCAACGGCTATTGCTGATACCAATCAGTCTTGCCGGTGGTTTTTTATATTTACTCGAGCGTCGTAACGGTCCTGTTCCGCCGTCTGCGATGACCAATGCCAGGAGCTCCGTCTAGATGTGCGGTATTGCCGGGATTGTCCAATCCACCCCTGTTGAGGAAAAACGCCTGCAGGCGATGACCCGCAGCCTGGTCCATCGTGGTCCCGATGGCGAAGGCCTGGCGATCATTGATGGCATCGGTTTTGGTCATCGCCGACTATCGATCATCGATCTGGAGGGCGGTGCCCAACCCATGCGCAGTGATGATGGCAAGCTGCTCATCGTTTTCAACGGCGAAATCTACAATTACCGGCAGCTGCGTAGCAAACTCGAAGACCAATACGCTTTTCATACCCAAAGTGATACCGAAGTTATCCTCGCACTGTATCAACGGTATGGTATTGATTGTCTCGGACAGCTGCGTGGCATGTTTACCATCGCGATTTATGATTTCTCCGCCCGCCAGCTGTTTCTGGCAAGGGATCACCTCGGCCAGAAACCCCTTTATTACTGTCAGCACCAGGGCGCCCTGGCTTTTGCATCTGAAATCAAGGCCCTGCTGGTCTGGGAGCCGGCCTTGCGTCAACTTGACACGGCCGCTCTGCACGAATACCTGACCTTGCGTATCATCACACCACCAAGATCGATGTTTTCCAAAATCCGCAAATTGCCACCCGCTCATTACGCGGTGCTCAAGCAAGGTGAGCTACAGGTCCATAATTACTGGAAAGCCAACTATCGGGACAAACTCAAAATTCCCTTTTCGGAGCAACTGGATGCACTGGATCAGCAGCTTGAAGAAAGTGTCGAACACCATCTGGTCAGTGATGTTCCGGTTGGAGCCTTTCTCAGCGGCGGGATGGATTCGAGTCTGATCGTGGCCATGATGGCCAAACTGCGTGGTGGTGGCTTCGATACTTTTTCCGGTGCAGTGAACTACAAAAATTATAGCGAATTACCATACGCCCGTATCGTCTCGGATCATTTTGCCACAGCGGCCCATGAAATCACCATCGAGCCGAAACTGACCGAGCTACTCCCCGAGCTGATTTGGCATATGGATGAACCCTCCGACCCACTTTCAGTCTGCATGTATCATATTGCCAAACTCGCTGCCGGTCATGTCAAGGTTGTGCTCGGTGGTGAAGGCGGTGACGAGCTATTTGGCGGCTACGACCGCTATTACGGTAACCGTTATGCCTCCTGGTATGCACTAATGCCGGAAATACTGCGTCGCAAGGTCATCGGCCCATTATTGCAGCACCTGCCAGCCGGAAGCTGGTACCGGGGCATCATCCATCAACTCCAGTGGATGCAGCAGATGTCCTTCTTCAACGACGGGCTGCGTTATGGCAAAAGTCTGAGTTATTTTTATATCTCAGACGTTTTCCGCCAACGTCTGTATAGCGAAGATTTTCTTCGCCAGACGGCTGTATTTGACCCGGAAGCACACATTGCCGAGTATTTTGATGCCGCCAATGCCGACGATATCCTTGATCGCATGCTATTTGCAGACAGCATGACCCGAATGCCCGATCATCCGGTGGTCATCCTTGATCGCATGAGCATGGCTCATGGTCTGGAAGCCAGGGCCCCACTGATGGACCATAAACTGGCTGAATTCTGTGCCAGACTACCTGCATCATCCAAGGTACGAGGTCGTCAGTTACGTTATATCCAGACCCGACTGGTTGCCAAACATCTGCCAAAAAGCCTGCTCGAACGCAAGAAACAGGGATTTTCTTCACCGTTGACTTATTTACTGGCCGATGAATTCCGACACTTGTACCAGGTCTTGTTACGTGATGCCCATCTGGTACAACAGAATATATTACGTCACGAAGGGGTACAAATGCTGCTCGACCAACATCTGGGTGGACAAGCCGATCATGGCCAGCGTTTGTGGCAACTATGCAATGCCGAGCTTTGGTACCGCATGTATATAGAAAATCTCGACAAGGCAGCAGCCGTAGAACTCATTGCCCGCAAATAATGTTATTGGAAATTCGATATCTCATCCTGGCAACAACAGCAACGTCGGATTCACCCAATTCCCATTCAATAACGCCATCCAGTGTAAATACGAAATGCCACTTTTGCGTTTCATGGTACGCCCCAACACCTGGCCCCGTCGTACTGGTTGATAGGGCTTTATCGCGATTGGCTCCAGTGGGTAGATCACACTGATCAAGCCATTGCCATGATCAATAATCACCGACATCCCGTCTTTGCGTATAACCGTTGCGTAGATCACACCATCACCAGGACTTGACACCCGAGGGGTATCCGCGAGATATTTCACACTGTTGCTCTGAATACCTGCATCGACATCGCGAAACAACCAGGTACCAAAAGGCAATATCTCGCTGCCGGCCACGGGCGCCTGAAATGGAAATAACGGTCGATTTGTCGTCTGTTTGCTACGCGGCAAAGACAAGGCGACCTGCAGGGCTTTCGGATCAACTTTACTATCCAGCAGTCCTGCAGCGGGATGATCATCTGTCTGAAAGTAGCCAAAATGATGAGGATATACGGCAAATGCGACCGGATTCTGTGTTGCCAAACTTGATGAAAGTATGTACTGGCCTGGTGCGATATCCAGAGACAAGCCAACGATTGCCCAACGCAGATTGCCCTCCGAGATCGTCATAACCTGACGTCGACCAAATAAACGGGTCGATTGTTTGCCCTCAATGGCTATCACCGCGATACCACCAGGGGACGCATTATTCTGCGGCAGGGCTGCAGCGACAACCAATCGCCCTGCAGCAGTACTGACAAATAGCATGAAAAATAGAATGCTTCTCATTAATTTTGCACGCAAGAGATAATTTCGCCGTCCTGAACCCGGGTTTCCAGCAGATCTCCTGCGGCAATGTCATCGACAGAGGTCACAAGTGTCTGATTTTCGAGTCGTCTCACAATGGCATAACCACGCTGCAATGTGGCCTCGGGGCTGACTGCTCGCAGTGCCAGATAACGTGTCTGAAGTTGATCCCTGGTTGTGGTTGCCCTGGCTGTGACCGTACTTACAAGCTGTGTTTTTAAATGCTGTAGCTCCTGTTCACCACTGCTAATCCTTCGATCGGGGCCAGTCAGTTGCAGTCGTTGTTGCAGGCGCTCCAGCAAACGAAACTGGTTGTCCAATACGGTCTGTCCACTTCGATCCAGCTGCTGATAGCGCATATGCAGCTGCTGTCGGGCCAGATCGATACGTGTCAAAGGATCCTTAAGCCCCAAACGACCACGATCAAGCTGTTGCCAGTCATTATTAATCTTGCTCTCCATTGATCGCAGCAGTTGCCGATTCAATGTCATCAAACGCTGCTGCCAATGACTGCTGTCCGGGCTGGCACGCTCTGCAGCAGCAGTCGGCGTGGGTGCACGATAATCAGCCACAAAATCGGCAATGGTAAAATCGGTTTCATGACCAACTCCCGTAATTATGGGAATTTCGGAACGGACAATTGCCCGTGCCACCGATTCAGTATTAAAAGCCTGCAAATCTTCCATACTGCCCCCGCCGCGAGCCAGAACCAGGACATCACACGTCTGATGCACATTGGCCAGTAACAGTGCACGATTCACCGATCCTACAGCCTCTTCTCCCTGTACCACGGCCGGATAAAGTGAGACCGCCAAAAGCGGGCAGCGCCGTTTCAGGGTAGTCAGTATATCCTGTAGTGCAGCACCGCTGGCTGAAGTGATGATACCGACACGCGCCGGAGCCAGTGGAACAGCCTGCTTTCGATCTGTCTCAAATAGACCCTCGGCCGCCAATTTCTGCTTCAGCTGCTCAAACTGAAGCCGCAAACGGCCTTCGCCACCCAGCTCCAGGTAATTGAGAATGAGTTGATAATCCCCACGCGCCGAATAGATGCCAACCGTACCGCGAGCCAAAATGTCAGAGCCATTTTTCAGCCCGGAAATCTGCTGTCGTTGGCGATTACGAAACAGGGCACAGCGAATACGGGCCTGCTCATCCTTGAGAACAAAATACAGATGTCCGGAAGCGGGTCTGCTGCAATCGGTTACTTCACCACGGACCCAGACATCCCGAAAGCTGTGTTCCAACAACCTGCCTGCACTGCGATTCAGCTCGGACACAGAGAGCACCGTGTCATCGACAGCAGTCATTTCCAACCCGGATGGCTGATCGTTACGAACCGTCTTCTTGGTCAATAGTTGGTGTAATACTCTGCAGTCGTAGCAATATTTTTTGCCTGTTCCTGCCCGGCCCGGGAAGACCAGATGACTTTTCTGGCCAGCCGCGCCGCCAGCTCATCATCGCCCTTGTCACGTGCCGCACTGGCAGCAGCATACAACTTGCCTACACTGACCGCGCCACTACCTGTGGTCTTGTCAAACACCAACCAGACATGACCGGTTTTACGCACAGCCGCCAACTCTGTTGCTGCCTGTGAAAGTATCTGGTCAACGGCACTAACCGCTGACCCGCCACTCATACTGGCACAACCACCCAACCCAACCGACGTGATTGCAAACAATACAGCCAGTGACTTTTTCATGCTCATCATCCTTTTGCTTCAGTGTTTACTTCATTTACATGGCTTTCCTGCATACCATGAGAACATACTTCAAGTTCCTGAACATCGCAACCACGGTTACACGTCAGGTATTCAATGACTACGGCGTAGACTATGCGCGCGGTAGTCGATCCTGTCGTCTTCATCCTTGAAAGCACCCGGTACCTTCCTGACCCACACAGGCCCACAACCAAAAAGCTGAAGCGGCAACCCGTCAAAGAACCAGGAGCTTAAGACGAGACCCGAACAACGCGTGATGCCTGAACTCCAGCCGGCAGCGCCCCCCGCAAA
>CAZTLH010000171.1:0-6357 GCA_964614335.1 uncultured Gammaproteobacteria bacterium | reverse complement strand
GTCCATTACTGTGAGTCCATGCCGGTGATACAGGCCATGGAACGGCTGATTAAAACGGTCAATGCGGTGATGGATGCCGCCAGGGTAGTGGATGCATTTCGTTTTACTTCCACATTCAGTGATGGTCATGAGCTCTGGGCGATTCGTTATGCTTCTGATCATAAGGACCCGAGTCTTTATTACGCCGATTTACCCGGTGGAGCCATTGTGGTCTCAGAACCACTGGATGATGACAAATGTAAGTGGCAAGCTGTGGCCGCCAATCATGTCGTTCGGCTTGACGGTTGTGGACAGGTGACGATTCAGGCCTTGCAGCAAACTGATTTAGATTGCCGACAGGTGCCGATTGTGGTATAACGCTCCGTCCCGCGTGTGGGTGATTTTATAGCCAGAACGCAGGAAAACGAGCAGTACAAATTCACAAACGGATTCCATGCGATATCGGGGTGCCTGACAGTCGTCAGGTTGGTATCGCAGGCCGTTTACGAGTAACCCGAAACGATAAACGAGGAAGTCTTATGAGCGAAATCAGCATGCGACAAATGCTGGAGGCGGGGGTGCACTTTGGCCACCAAACCCGTTATTGGTGCCCACGTATGGCACCATACATCTATGGTGATCGGAATAAGATCCACATCATTAATCTGGAAAAAACCCTGCCACTTTTTAACGAAGCCGCCAATTTTATTGGCCGTTTAAGTGCTGCCGGAGGCAAGGTCCTGTTTGTCGGGACAAAACGCCAGGCAAGCCAGGCGATTATGGAGCAGGCTCTGCGTGCAGGCTGTCCCTATGTCAATCACCGCTGGCTTGGTGGTATGTTGACCAATTTCAAGACAGTTCGAAATTCAATTGCACGGCTGAAAACGCTGGATTCAATGTGGGTGGATGGTGCAAAGCTGCAAAAATTGAATAAAAAGGAACAGTTACAGCTGCAACGGGAACGCGCCAAACTGGAACGTAGTCTTGGTGGCATCAAGAACATGGAGCATCTTCCCGATGCACTGTTTGTCATCGATGTACAACAGGATAGTATTGCAGTCACCGAAGCCAATAAATTAAAAATACCGGTCATCGCTATTGTCGACACCAATTGTTCACCACAAGGCGTGGATTATGTGATTCCCGGTAATGATGACGCAATCCGGGCGATCCGTCTTTACACGGCGGTGTTGGCTGATGCGGTCATCGAGGCACAACAGGCTGCTGGAATGGCGGTTGCCGAGGTGGCGGTAACTGAGGTTGAGGTAGCCGTCAGTGCAGATGATAGTACTGAGACAGTGGATAATGCGGCCATCTCTGTAGAGGCCCCTGTTGTGGAGACGGCTGCAGTGGAAGCCCCTGTAGTGGGCGTCCTGTAGTGGAGGATTTGCCCAAAAACGCTGGTCAGTAGCATCGATAAGCAGTCAATCGGGCTGCTGCAGACCTGGAATACATCATGTCTTTAAGGCAGGTGTACTAACGAATAATTTGATCGAAGAGTAGTGGATAGCTATATGGCAATAACAGCTTCAATGGTAAAAGACCTGCGGACGCGGACCGGGGTCGGTATGATGGATTGTAAAAAGGCTTTGACTGAAACCGATGGTGATATCGATGCTGCCGTTGAATTACTGCGCAAGCAAGGTGCCGCATCTGCTGATAAAAAAGCGGATCGGATTGCAGCAGAAGGACAAGTGGTTGTAATTTGCGAAGACGATGCCAGCTGTGGCGCTGTAGTTGAAGTGAACAGTGAGACCGACTTCGTTTCCAAGGCAGACGATTTTGCCGGTTTCGTGCAAATTCTGGCGTCGTGTGTGTTGCGCAATCGCCCGGAGAATCTGCAGAGTTTACTTTCCTTGCCGATAGAAGTAGGTGGTGCTACCGTCGAGGAAACACGGCGGGCACTGATTGGTAAAGTTGGAGAAAATATCCAGGTACGACGTTTCTCGGTGCAAACTGCTGAAGCCGGCGCCAGGGTATGTGGTTACCAACACGGATCACGTATCGGTGTTTTGGTGACCTGTAAAGGTGGCCGCTATGATCTGGGCCGGGACCTGGCGATGCATATTGCAGCAAGCCGTCCAGGTTATCTCGATGAATCGGCCATTCCGGAAACGGTGCAGGAAAAAGAGCGGGAGATTTATCGTGCCCAGGTCTTGGCTAGTGGCAAGCCAGAGGCAATTGTCGAGAAAATTCTGACTGGCAAGATGCGCAAGTTTCTCAACGAAGTGACCCTGCTTGGACAGGCCTATGTTAAAGATACTGATCTTACTGTCAAGCAACTCCTGGATCAGGAGCAGGCTACTGTAAGCTCATTTGTTCGTTATGAACAAGGTGAAGGTCTGGAAAAACGGGTCGACGATTTTGCCGCTGAAGTCAAACAACAGGCAGGAATCTAGAGCCGGCTGTTGATATTTGATAGCATGACACTGGTGCGACAATAAATTCTCATGCATCCTGTGCGCTACAAAAGAATACTGCTTAAACTCAGTGGTGAGGCTCTGGCGGGGTCGGAAAAGCTTGGCATCGATCCTGATATGTCGACTTATTTCAGTACCCGCATTGGCCAATTGCTGGAGAGACATATTCAGGTGGCTGTGGTCGTTGGTGGGGGGAACTTTTTTCGTGGTGCGACCACGGGATCCCCGATGCAGCGTCCTGTGGCTGATCAGATCGGGATGCTGGCCACGATGATGAACGCTCTGATTCTGCAACAGGCCTTGCGTAATGTTGCATTCTCTGCCAGCGTTTTTTCGGCGATTTCGATGCCCGCGATTGCAGACAGATTTGTTTCTGGCAAGGCAATACACCTGCTGGAAGAGGGCCATGTGGTCATCATCGGTGGAGGCACAGGGAATCCGTTCTTCACGACTGATTCGGCGGCTGCCTTACGGGCGCTGGAGTTGAATGCTGATTGTATGGTCAAGGCAACCCGGGTGGATGGAGTCTACGATGCGGACCCCGAACTGGAACCTGATGCAAGGCATTACTCTTCAATAAGCTATTCGACTGTATTGGAGAAAAATCTTAAGGCACTGGATGCGACAGCGGTAGCGCTTTGTCGTGAGCAGAATTTGCCGGTGCATGTTATCAATATTTTCGATCCGGATAGTCTCATGCGACTTGTTGATGGCCATCAGGTGGGTACACTGATCGGACCGGATAACATGGCTGGTGAGTAATCATTATGTTCTGGCATTATGTTCTGGCGCATTTCTGACCTCCAATAATTCAATAGCTGTTCCTCCCGCCAGGATCATGAAACACAGGATTAGTTGGTAATTTTAGAGCCTGTTGTCAGCTATGGCTATCGAGTGAAAAAAAACTGTCAGTAAATCCAGAGTTTTCAGGGCCAGAGTTAGCCGGGAACTCCTGATTCAAAAGGAGCAATTGACAGTCTTGTTTGCAGGTGATTGGTGGATAGAAATTCTGGCTGAATCATCGGATAATGACTGTATCGTGGTACCATCACAGATGTTGTAGAATAGTTGTATGGTGACAGGTGCACTGCATATCATATCAAGGTGTACATATTCCGTGGTTCCTGCACAACGTGACTTGTTTCGATCGAGTGAAAGTCACGCTTTTCAAGGCCAGTGGAGGCCGCTTTTGTATCAGGTTTCTCTAAAACATTTTGATAGTGTACTACCTGTCTTGTCTTTGATCGTAGTGGAGCATAATAATGCTGGATGAAGTCTATAAAGATGCACAGACGCGGATGTCCAAAAGCTTGCATGCGTTGCAAAACGAGCTGACAAAATTACGTACTGGCCGAGCCAGTCCGGCACTGGTGAATAATTTACCGGTATCCTGTTATGGCTCTACTTCCCCTCTAAATCAAATAGCAAATATCAGTGTGCAGGATGCCAGAACACTGGCAGTAACGCCATGGGACAAGCAAATGGTCCCGGTGATCGAAAAAGCCATCATGGAGTCGAATTTAGGGATCAATCCAATGTCTGCCGGACAGGTCATTCGCATACCGTTGCCACCATTGACGGAAGAACGTCGCAAGGAATTAGCCAGGACGGTACGTGGCGACGGGGAAAATACAAAAATTGCGATCCGAAATATTCGACGGGATGCTCTGGGTACCTTGCGGGATTTTTTGAAAGAGAAAGAGATTTCTGAGGACGAAGAGCACCGAGCGCAAGACCGGTTACAGAAATTGACTGATCAAAGTACCACCGAGGTTGATGCCATTGTGGCTGCCAAAGAAGTGGAAATTATGGAAGTTTAAGGTCGTATTTCGTGTTTGACATCGGCTCTTTGCCTGACATTAGCTGTCGCTGCTAACCATGGATAATTCCAATGATTTTGATGTGTTGCCTGCTCATTTGGCAGTGATCATGGATGGTAACGGCCGCTGGGCCACCCGGCGTGGTTTGTTGAGGGCGAGTGGACATCGCAGAGGGGCCGAGGCCGTACGAAAACTGGTGCGTTATTGTGGCGATCTGGGCATCCCCAATCTTACCCTGTTTGCATTCAGCAGCGAAAATTGGTGCCGGCCTGCTATGGAAGTTGGTCTGCTGATGGAACTATTTGCCCAGATGCTTGATAAGGAAGTCAAGAGTTTGAACAAGAACGGTATACGTTTTCGGGTACTGGGTGATGTCTCCAGATTTCCGCAGAAAATCCAGAAACGTATTATCAAAAGCCAGCTGATAACGGCAAACAATACCAGGCTCAATCTTAATATTGCAGCCAGCTATGGCGGTCGCTGGGATATTACACAGGCCTGTCGCGCAATCGCTGAATCGGTTATCAATGGTGAACTCGATAAGGAGCAAATTACCGAAAATCTGTTACAAACTCACCTTAGTACAGATGGTTCGCCTGATCCGGATCTTTTTATACGTACCGGCGGAGAACGCAGAATCAGTAATTTTTTGCTCTGGCAGTTGGCCTATGCAGAACTTTATTTTGTCGATGAATTATGGCCTGATTTTGATCAACAGTCGTTGTATGATGCCTTGAACTGGTTCAAGGGCAGACAAAGGCGTTTTGGTCTGACCAAGGAACAATTAACCAAGGACCAGTTGCCTGCGTCTGAATCGGTAGAGAATGCTTAGAGCACGCGTCAGCACAGCCTTGCCGCTGGCTGTGCTGACCGTTGTACTGGTATTTGTCTTGCCAACGCTGTGGTTTGCCGTATTAATCGGTGTGTTGATGTTGCTCGGTGTCTGGGAATGGTCCACGTTATGCAGACTGGAGAATGGACAGCGCCTGTTATTGGTGTTGGCGGTTATACTCTTGTCATCAGTATTGTTCTGGCTGTTGCCACAATCAGCGGTTATTTGGTTTTTGCTGGTATCCGTAGTGTGGTGGCTATGGAGCGCATGGTGCCTGGCGTCACCGGTGAAGGATTCCCGTGTATTCGGCAGTGTGCGTGGTTTGTTTGTTTTTGTCCCGGCCTGGTTTGCATTACAGTGGTTACATCAGCAAGCGGATACTGGACCCTTGTTGGCCTTGTCGGTATTGCTGGTGGTCTGGATGGCAGATACGGGGGCCTATTTTGCAGGCAGACGCTGGGGATGTCATAAACTCGCTCCCAGTGTGAGTCCGGGAAAGACTGTCGAAGGCGCTGCTGGCGGAATGGCAGTCGTGCTCTGTTATGCCCTGTTGAGCAGTTACTGGCTGGAAACATCGTCAATGGGTTTGTTGACGTGGCTAATTATTTGTCTTGCCAGTGCGTTATTTTCGATCCTGGGAGACCTGGTTGAGAGTCGCCAGAAACGCCATGCCAGGGTAAAAGACAGTGGATCATTGTTGCCCGGTCATGGCGGTGTGCTTGACCGAATCGATAGTTTGACTGCAGCTGCGCCATTATTTGCCTTGCTCTGGGCTGTGTTTGGAGCCTGAATGTTATGATCAGTCCCGGTAATTCAAGAATTAGTCTGTCGTGGCGAACCACAAAAAGTAAGGTATGACACTGTCTAAACAGTCTGTGACAATACTCGGATCAACCGGATCCATCGGCCGAAGTGCTCTGGACATTCTGTCCCGTCATCGAGAAAAATTTCAAATAGACGCGCTTACAGCCGCTGAAAATTGGGAGCTATTATGGCAACAGTGCCAGGAGTTTTCCCCAAGACAAGTGGTGCTGGCGAATGTCGAGGCGGCTGAGAAATTACAACACAAGCTACAACAAAAAGGTCCTGAGATTGAAGTTCTGGCGGGTGCGCAGGCCCTTGATCAGGTGGCAGCATCAAGTCAGTCCTCCATTGTTATTGCCGGTATCGTTGGTGCTGCAGGTCTGGCATCGACATTGGCAGCTGTCCGTCAGGGCAAGAGGGTATTGATCGCCAATAAGGAGCCATTGGTCATGGCCGGGCAGTGTTTTATGGATCAACCCCGTATACACGGAGGATTGTTGAT
>CAZTLH010000170.1:0-6418 GCA_964614335.1 uncultured Gammaproteobacteria bacterium | reverse complement strand
CACGATGGTACAGATTATATTCGTTCAATAGATCGTCGTTTTAACTAAAATATTTGAATTAATGACCTCAACTCCACTTTCCCTTGTTGTGACTCCTTTTCTCGGTCAACCTCCTAGACAGTAATTTTTTCACCGAGGATGCGGTCATCGAGATTGTGATCCGGGTGGAATAATTATTTCAGTGTAGTAGTACGATCTTCTATTATGTAGAAAATGAGTATGCTGCGAATTACCAGTGCGTCGGCAGTGGCACTGACCGGTCGTTTTTCGTGCTCGAGAATTTCAAAACGAACATTCGCTGTATGAGGCAGAATTGCACCACGCCAGCGTCGGGGACGAAACGGGCTGATGGCAGTCAATGCCAGAGCGGCAGAGTCCATGGGCAAGATTGGACCAAACGCGGAAAGGTTGTAGGCCGTACTGCCGGCAGCAGTAGACAGCAGTACACCATCGCAAATCAGCTCTTCAATACGTGTGGTCTGATTGATAATAACCCGGATTTTTGCGGTCTGCTGGCTTTGCCGCAGCAGGGATACTTCATTAATTGCCAGTGCTGAGGTTGTTTTGCCGGATTCAGCGTGTGCCCTCATACACAATGGGTGCAGCTGGGTCAGGCGCGCCCTCTGGATACGTTCCGGCAAATCCTCAACCGCAAATCGGTTCATTAAAAAGCCTACTGAGCCACAATTGAGACCATAGATTGGAAGTCCGTATTCGAGGGTTTGATGCAGGGTCTGGAGCATGAAGCCATCACCACCGATGGCCACAATAACACTGGCCTGATCCAACGGACTGACTCCATAGTGTTGCACCAGACTTTGCCATGAAGATTCGGCATTCGCAGTATCACTGTGTAAAAAACTGATCTTGTCCAAGGTTCTGTCCGCTGGCTTAATAGTTATCTGGATGAACGATTATCGATTGATTGTTGTTGTTCGTGAGCGTGAATCTTGCAGCGTACATACTCCGCATGGGGTATGTATAAAAGACCGGCCAGTTTGCGTAATAAATGATGCTCGTGTTCGCTCAGTACGCCGTCGGCATAGGCAATTTGCCACAGCCATTGATACAGTTGAAATTTTTCCGGCAAGCTCCAGTTGCGATTGATTTCTGCTGTAAAATGATACAGGTCGGTGGATTCGCGTACCTGGTCATTGGCGGCTTGCAGTAACTCTGTAATTTGTTCGTGGCTGAGTTTGAAGCGGCTGCCCAGCATGTCCCGCATGACCTGTAACTCCTCGCTGTCGAGGTCAAAATCTGCCAGACCAACTTCCATCATCAGTGCCGCAGCAGTCAGACGCAGGTGTTCTGTTCCGGTTTGCTGCGCTGCCATATCCTGGCGTGCATCTTTTAGCAGATTTTGTAGATATTTTAGCATCGTGATGTCCCGGTTTGTCGTATCAAGTCCGTATGGCTTGCTCTGCGTAGTGTTGCAGTTGCGCAAGATATTGTGTTGTTTTCTGTGGTTCCAGAAAGCTTGCAGTAAAGCTGTTGCCTGCCAATACCAAAAGCTGTTCCTTGTCGAGCTGCAGGGCGGTGGCGACTGCGAGAAAATTATCGTTCAGATAACCGCCGAAGTAGGCTGGATCATCGGAGTTTATGGTGACCATGAGTCCCTGGTCGAGCATGCTGCGTAATGGGTGTTGTTCGAGGTGAGCGACATTTTTCAGCTGTATATTGGACAAGGGGCAGAGAGTGAGTGGTCGTTGTGAGTCACGCAGGGATGAAACCAGCGCAGGGTCTTCGAGTGCCCGGTTGCCATGGTCGATACGATCAACCTGCAGCACTTGCAGTGCCTGCCAGATATAGGCTGGAGTGCCTTCTTCCCCGGCATGGGCCAGTTTGCGATAGCCCTGTTTGGTCGCCTCCTGAAAAACACGGGAGAATTTTTCCGGTGGATTGCCCAGCTCGGATGAATCCAGGCCGACTGCGGTGATCCACGGTCGAAAATCAACAGCGGCCTGCAGGGTTTCAAATGCGGATTGTTCGTCCAGATGGCGTAAAAAACTTAAAATCAGGCAACTGCTGATGCAGAGTGTGGTCCAGGCATCTTCACAGGCCTGGTGTATACCCGTGATAATTGTGGCAAAGGGCACCCCTCGTTCCATGTGGGTCTGGGGATCAAACATGATTTCAGTATGCAGAATATTTTGCAGTCGTGCTTTTTGCAGATAGGCATAGGTGAGATCGTAAAAATCCTGTTCACAACACAGTACACTGGCCCCGGTATAGTAGATATCCAGAAAGTCCTGAAGATTGTTAAATTGATAGGCTTGTTGTACTTGTTCGATGTCCTGGTATGCCGTAGCAATGGCGTTTCGTGTTGCCAGTTCAAGCAGCATGGTTGGCTCCAGTGTGCCTTCGATATGCACATGTAGCTCGGCTTTTGGCAGGTTATCGATGAATTTTACGATAACAGGGTCAGGTGTCCTGGTATTCAAGGGATGTGTGGTTCCAATATGCTGTGTATGTGGCGGTGTAAGGCTCGCAGTAGTGTACCAGGTGATTCGCCAACCCAGGCTTTGTCGACTGTTTTTCCACTCGATGGTGATAATTGTCCAACGAATTCTTGAACAGCCAACAAATCACGTGCTACATAATTCTCACGGGAGGAGCCGGTAGTGTACAACAGTTCCTGCCAGGATTCGATTTCAGCTTGTTGGCTGTATTTAAACGATACTCCGGTTAGCCAACAAAAAAACTGGTACTATTTTCCATTCCTGTTTATGAATCGTAATCGGAGTTGGAATAACAGCGATGCCGGAACAATTGACGGTAAATATCAGCACTATTGGCGTGATTATGCGTCAGGTAATAACGGATCCTCGAGAATTTTTTCGACGCATGCCAAAATCCGGCGGTTATGGCGATCCCGTTTTGTATTTAGCGGTAATGGGGTTCATCGATGGTCTGGTTATCTGGCTGCTGGATCTGTTTGGTCTGGGTGGCGGAATGATGTCCAGTGCTTCCGTGCCGGGTTTGTTGATGATGGCCATCATGGCGCCTTTGGGTGGTTTTGTCGTCGCTTTCTTCGCCTATCTGTTATGGCGTTTTATGGGTTCACGGCAGTCTTATGAAGCAGCCTATCGCTGCCTGGCATTTATTGCTTCTATCGGACCGGTCATCATGTTGCTACAAGTGATTCCATATCTCGGTACCGTGGTGAATGTGCTTTGGGGTTTCTGGTTATTGTTTATAGCCAGTACCGAGGTTCATGGCCTGGCGCCTGCACGGGTCAAGTCGGTGATGGTAATACTGGCTGTGATATTCCTGGTGATCGGGTTACAGGGCGAACGCAGTAATCGTCGTCTGCAGGCCGGAGTTGCAGGCTTTACACAGCAGATGCAATCTTTGCAAGGCAAGACACCGGAGCAAATGGGCCAGGCTGTTGGTGAATTCCTTAAAGGAGTGGAAAAAGGTGCAAAGCCATGAGTATTTATTCCTGTTGTCTGTGCGCGGAGCTTCATTACCATGACGATTAAAGCAGGGATTGTCGGTGGCACCGGCTATACCGGTGTCGAGCTATTGCGTTTGCTGGCCGCACACCCGGAGGTTGAAATCTCACTGATTACATCCCGAGCCGAAGAGGGTCTGGCAGTGGCGGAATTGTTTCCGGGTCTGCGTGGTGTGATTGACTTGTCCTTTACCGTGCCGGACATGGCCAGTCTGACCGCTTGTGACGTGGTGTTTTTTGCTACACCCAATGGTGTGGCCATGAACTATGCCCGTGCATTGTTGGCAGCAGGTGTCAGGGTGATAGATCTGGCTGCCGATTTTCGTATTCGGGATACCGCGGTTTGGGAGCAATGGTATGGGCAGTCACACCAGTGCCCGGAAATGCTGTCTGAGGCAGTCTACGGGCTTCCGGAATTAAACCGCTCTCAGATTAAAACAGCCCGTCTGGTGGCAAACCCGGGTTGTTATCCAACAGCGGTGCAGCTGGGATTTGCGCCCTTGCTGAAACATTCTGCCGTTGAGACCGAAGGTTTGATCGCAGATTGCAAATCTGGCGTCAGCGGTGCCGGTCGCAAGGCGGCGGTGAGCAGTCTGCTATGCGAGAGCAGTGAATCGTTTAAAGCGTATGCGGTTGCAGGGCATCGTCACTGGCCCGAGATCTGTCAGGGCCTGGAAGAGATGGTCAACCACTCTGTTGGCCTGACCTTTGTGCCACATCTCGTGCCGATGATCCGGGGTATTCATGCCACACTCTATGCCCGGCTCAAGAATCCAGGTCTTGATCTGCAGGTCTTGTATGAAAAATACTACCGCAATGAGCCTTTTGTGGATGTCATGCCTGCAGGCAGTCACCCGGAAACACGCAGTGTGCATGGGGCGAATGTTTGCCGAATGGCTTGTCATATGGCACCGGACCATCGTACTGTAGTGATTCTTGTCGTCGAAGACAATTTGGTCAAGGGTGCAGCCGGGCAGGCTGTGCAGAATATGAATTTGATGTTTGATATGGAAGAATCAATTGGGTTGAAGATGACCGCAGTTACCCCTTAGAACACCGTAATGCAATCCGGTGTCGTCAATATCCTGATCCTGTCAGTAGTGTTTCACTGCGTCTGGAATGGGCTACCGACTGTCTTCAATCGGTCACCAGGTTCGCTGTAATTTAAGTAACGTGGATTGTTGTGAAGGACAGATACCTCCCAATTGTCCAGAACAACTGCTATTCTTTAGGTATCAAGGAACTGTTGGAGAGCAATATGTTGAGAATGAAGTCCAGTGATCATACTGATGAAGATATTAGACAGAGATTGCCTGCCGAAGGGATTGATGCCATGATCGGCAAAAGCATCGAAATCGAAGGCAATCTGAAATTCTCTGGAGGCTTGCGAATCGATGGCAGGGTGCAGGGTGATGTGACTTCGGCCGATGAAAAACATCCGGACAGTGTGCTGATTATCGGAGAAAGCGGTATCGTGGAAGGCAATGTCAGCGTGCCTCACGTGATCGTCAACGGGACGGTCAAGGGCAAACTGGTGTCCAGCAGTCGTATTGAGCTGCAGGCGCGGGCACGTGTGCACGGAGATGTCCATTACTCATCGATTGAGATGGAGCTTGGAGCTATGGTCAATGGCAATTTGAGTGCACAGGGCAATACAGCAACCGACGGATCTGGACCTGCTGTGCCATCGGCGGCAAAGTCCTCCGTGCGGTCATTGTAAATTGTTTTGATCCGGCAAGAATGGTTCTTGAAATTGATGCCATTTGACCGCATTGATAGAGTATTACAACAGAAACTCCCGTTAACAGTAGACTTGTCATCTGTATACATGCTTGATGGTTGTGGTGGTAGATAGACTCAAAACACAGTATTGGTATTGAGTATTTACGGGAAATTCTGATATACGGTGTTAAGGTAAAATCTTATGGGTACTACTACAACAAATTTATTGGGAATCTCTGCATCTGCGGCACACCGCGTGCAGGAGTTGATTACTGAAGATGGCCGTACGGACCTGAAAATGCGGGTATTTATCCGTGGCGGTGGCTGCTCAGGATTTCAATATGGGTTTTCTTTTGATCAGATGCAGGATGATGATCTGGAAATCATTCAATCCGGGGTGGCACTGCTGGTAGATCCATTAAGCCTGCAATATTTGCAGGGAGCCAAGGTGGACTATATCGATGACCTGCAGGGTGCGAGGTTTGTTGTTGAGAATCCGAATGCATCAGCCACTTGTGGCTGTGGTTCTTCATTCTCAATCTGAGAGATCGTTCCTGAAGTGAACAATTAATCCGTGTTTTGAAGCAGCACTCAACTACACGGCATGGTTTTACTTTTTTCAGCCTCCTACAGATTATCTGGCGTGGTAAATGGCACCACAAATGACCGCATGTCTGGCCCCGGTTATTGGTGTGGTGTTGACGGCAAGACCGGCCAAGGCCTGACTGGCCAGCCAGGCAAAGCCGACGGCTTCGACCCAGTCCGGTGCCAAACCCAGCATCGTTGTGTCGGCAACCGGCAGCGGTTGCAAGTAATCAGAGAGGCGCTGCATCAGATATCGGTTATTGCTGCCGCCGCCACAAATATACACTTCCTGCGTTTGTGTTGCATGGTGTTTGATTGCATCGGTGATCGTGATTGCCGTCAGTTCCAGAAGTGTCGCCTGCAAGTCGTCCGGCTGGATTGGTGTGGTACCACAGTATTGATGCAACCAGTTCTGATTGAAATACTCCAGCCCCGTGCTTTTTGGCGGGGGACAGGACAAATAAGAGTCCTGTACCAGCTTTTGTAATACTTCCTCGTCAACCTGGCCACTAGATGCCCATTGTCCATTCAGGTCAAAATCGTAGCCTCGGGCCTGCTGGCAATTCTCATCCATCAAGGTGTTTCCCGGACCACCGTCAAAACCTGCCGCAGGTCGTGGCTGGTCTCCGCGGCTGATTGGGTCTTTGTCCCTGCCTC
>CAZTLH010000169.1:1722-6446 GCA_964614335.1 uncultured Gammaproteobacteria bacterium | reverse complement strand
CTGGTGTTGGCCTCGGCCGCTTTAACAGCGGCTACGATTTTGTCCTGTTGTTCCTGGGTGAAATAGTTATGTGCGTTTTTCATTACCAGCCTCCCGAGGCACCGCCGCCACCACCGGAGAAGCCGCCACCGCCACCAAAGCCCCCTCCGATAAAAAAACCGGAGCCAGCGTTACCGGAGTCTCTACGGCCACGTCTTCCACGAAGTCGGTTGATAAATTGCGAGATCAAGAGACTGAAAAAGAAATAGATAAAGATCAAACTGATGTGATTGCTTTTCCTGGAGCTGCTTTTACCACTGCCTTTGTATTCACCGCGTACTGCAGCCATGATTGCAGTCAAACCCCGGGTAATGCCGCCATCGTAGTCTCCCTTTTTAAATCGAGGGGTGATTTCATGGTCAATGATCCGGCCAGCCAACAGATCTGTAAGCTTTCCCTCAAGGCCATAGCCGACTTCGATACGCACTTTGCGTTCTATTTTGGCTATGAGCAATAGAGCTCCGTTGTCTTTGCCTTTTTGCCCGATTCCCTATTTTTTAAAAACCTTTAGCGAGAATTGTTCAAGTACTTCTCCAGCCAGTGACGGGATAGTCAGGAGTGTGATCTGGGTTGAATCACTGGTTTCAAAATCCCGCAACCGGGTTTCCAGTTTTGTTGTTGTTGCAGACGAAAGAAGCTTGGCGTGGTCGTTGACATAACCGGTCGGTTCAGGGATTTCGAGAGCGAATACAGAGGTGCCGTATAGCAACAGCAGTGCGAAGATTACCCGCAGTGGCATCAGAGTTTGACTTTTGGTGCGGTGGCAGCGCCGGCGTCAGCTTTGAAGACCTCTTTTCGGGTCAGGCTCAGAAAATACTGGTTGATCAGATTATTCGGAAAGGTCCGGATGGAGGTGTTGAACGTTTTTACAGCAGCATTAAAACGCTATCGGGCGACATTGATTCGATTCTCGGTCCCTTCCAGTTGATGTTGCAGATCCAGAAAGTTCTGATTTGATTTTAGATCCGGGTAGCGCTCGGCGACAACCAGCAGACGAGACAAAGCCCCGGAAAGCTCACCCTGGGCTTTTTGAAATTGTTGCAGGGAGGCTGCATCCCCCAGTTTAGCGGCAGAGATATTGACCTGTCCGACTTTTGCTCTGGCATTGGTGATCTGGGTGAAGGTTTCTTTTTCATGGACGGCATAGGCCTCGACCGTAGCAACCAGATTGGGAATCAGGTCGGCACGACGCTGATAGGTGGCTTCAACATCACCCCAGGCCGCAATCACGGCCTCTTCATTCTGCTGCATGGTGTTATATCCGCAACTGTGTAGCAACAGCGTGCTGCCAAGCAGCAGGATCAGGAAGCGAATAGACATGTTTTTAGCCTCTGATCTGATTAGGATCCAGCAATTGTAGCATAGTGTTCATGCGTTCAAGCTTATGTAGAGAACTGTCTGACCCAGTGTCATTATGAGTTTCAGGAGACAGTGGATCGATTGCATGTGACCATGTTAATGACTATAGTTGAAGCTTACACGATAGGGTGGCGAGTGGATCGGTATTTTCAATTCCCGCCCAGGAGATATCCATGACGACGATGAAAGCATCAATATTCAAAGCAAAATGTCTGGCTTTGATGGATGAAATCAATGAGACTGGTGAAGAAATCATTATCACAAAAAATGGGCGTCCTGTTTCACGGCTTCTTCCATACCGCAATAAGCCAAATACACTATTTGGGCTCCATGCTTCCTGTGTTCACGCGAAGGATGATTTGATAAAACCTTTGAGTGAAGATTGGGAAGTTGATAATTCATGATCTTGCTGGATACACATGTACTGGTGTGGCTGGACGCCGGGAGTGTTTCATTGGGGAAAAGGTCGATCGAGATCATCGATCGGGCCCTTGCTGAAAGTGAGCTTGCTGTTTCTGCAGTGAGCTTTTGGGAAGTAGCGATGCTTGCTGACAAAGGGCGGCTTGATTTGGGAATGAATCCCGAGTTGTGGCGTAGAGATTTGTTAAATCGAGGTTTGGTTGAGATTGCTCTTGATGGTCAAATCGGCGTTCAAGCTGCGTCCTTGCTGGGTTTTCATGGAGATCCTGCCGATCGTATGATTGTAGCAACTACACTTTCATCGGCTTCGATGTTGATCACTGCGGATCAAAAAATTCTTCAATGGCCAGGATTGAAGCATAAAATCAACGCCCGAGGTTAATCACCTGGACTGCTTTTTTCCACTGAAGTGGCAGATTACTCTGGATACAAGGGCGGCAACAGCTCTCTGGCGTTATGTTGTTGTATTTTCTGGCCGGATTGATTAAAACCCTGTTTTAGCACTAGCCACAATGAGGCACCTTGCCAGGTTGATCCGGTCCGGGCATACAGAGTTTGTTCCAGGGCCTGAATTTCCGCTGATCCTGACTCCATGTGTTTAGCCACCGCGCCCAGGCTGCGTGGCGGGTCATCAGGCCAGTGATCGGCAGCCAGCTCCAGCAGTGCTTTTGCCGCAGCTTGTGGATTATTTTGCTGACATGCGTTTTTCAGATTTCGACGTAGCTCTGAGCGTTTGGGTGTAACGGGGATATCTTCGGTGGTGATTGGTGTGCTTTGATGTCCGGGGCGGATGACTCTGGAAGTTTTTCTGAACAGTTTGGTAGCATGACGCCACAGCAACCTTAATATCCCTGCGACCAGTGCAAAGATCAGAAAAATTTTCAACCACCAACGTCGGGTATCGCGCTGTTTCTCTTTGATTGTCTGTGGTTCTGGAGCCGTGGCTGAACTGCTGTTTGCTCGTACTGACGGGTTTGTTTTCGTTGCCTGCAGTGCAGACGTTGCCGCTCCGGCCTGGACCGTCACCTGCCATTTTTGGAGCCGGGTTTGGTCTTTTTTTTTGCTGAGGGTATTCCACCAGTTGAGACGGTATTCGGGAATGACAAGCGACCCGGATCGTCCAGGGATATAGGTATAGGTGCGCTGAGAACTACCATAGACGTTGTTGCCATCGGTACGGGTTTTGGTTACAGCAGGATTGGTATAAAGTCGAAAGCCTGGTGGTTGTGGCAAATCCAGGGGAGGGATCTGAGAGGCTTCAAGCCCCTGGGCGAGCAGGGTAACTGTTCGCGTCACTGGATCACCCACACGAAATCGGGGGAGCTGCTTTTCCCAGCTGTCTTGCAGGGTAACGGACCGGGCCGGTAGCCAGGCCCCACCGGTCCAGGATTGGGGGCGCGGCTTGATCTCGAGGGTGAGTGGATTGGAGCGCACAGTAATCGGTTTTCCCGGATTACCAAAAGGGCTGTTGCCAAAAAAGTTATTTTTGAAAAATGGATCATTGGCAAATGGGTTGTTACCGGAAAAGGCCTGGCCAAAGGGATCATTGCCAAAGGGATCATTGACACTCTGACGACGCTGCCCGGGGGCTCGCGGCATGCTGATCTGACCTCGAAATTTGGCAGGTGGAATAGTCAGAGACCCGCTTTTTTCCGGAAATATCGCATAATGACGCTCAATAACCTGGTATTGATGACCCTTGCGCATCGTGCTGTATTGTTTGTCTTCCCCCAGTCGCTCGACAACGGTATGGTCGGGTTGCGGATCACCGATTTTGCCTTGTTGCAGTCGATTTCGGTAGAACAGACGGACTGTTACAGGTATTTCTTGCTGTACATAATGACCCTCTTTAGTTGCATCAGTACTCATTTCCATAAACACCAGTGAAGTGTTGGCAGTTGCCTGTTGCGCCGAGGCCTTTTTGACTTCCAGTGTCAATGGCACAGTTTGTTCCTGCCCGACAGGAATGGGGCCGATGTGAATAGTACCCGGATGGCGGGGGAGCAAACTGATTGACCAGGATGTCAGGTCAGAACGTCGACCATTGATAATACTGACCTGGGAGCTTTGGTTGTTACCGAGTATTTCGAAATCCTGTCGCAAGGGTGACAGGTCGGGTTTGGCAGCGGTAGATTGCCCTTGCTGACGGATAGTCAATACCACCGGATCACCTTCGGTTACCGGATTGATGTCAAAGCTGGCACTGACTCTGGCCTGGGCAGGCAGTAAAAAGACTGCCATCAGGATTCCCGCAAGAAGCTGTAGTGATGTATTGCTTTTGATCGATAAAATCATGATTGAAAGCCTCTATTATTTTTCACCGACAGTAGTCAGGAGAGCCGGATAGCCGGGTATTTGCTGGTGATTTTCCTGCTCGTTAGCCACACGACCCTCTGACCCGAAGGCAGCCACAAAATCGTTGCGATCGATTCTTTTAGTGAAAACTGCCGGGTAGCGGTTTCCCTGCCTGTAAGCGAACGCTACCATAACTGCCCCGGTTTGGAAGCCCGGCGCTGCTGGTATTGATAGAGGAATTTGCGTCGCAGAAGACCGCCAGGATCATCAGGGATTCTCCTTAACCATTGTTCAGCCGCCAACTGCTCTTCACTGCCAAGGGATTTGGCCTTTTGATCAGTGGCTTTGGCAGTTGTTGTCCGGGCTTTACGTTGTGTTGCCGATGGTTTTTTTCTTTTTGTGTTTTTGGCGTTACCGGTTTCGGGTTTGTTCCGGACGGATTGTTTTTTCTGATTGGCAGCGGCTTTTTGCTGTTTTTTTAATTTTTCCGCTGCTTTGGCAAAGGCATTGTTATCTGATGGTTTCGCACCCTGGCTGTCCTTTGTGTTCTTATGGTCTTTGTTCTTGTCGGCTTTGCCGCTGCTATTTTTGGATTGTTTGTTTTCCCCGGT
>CAZTLH010000169.1:0-1622 GCA_964614335.1 uncultured Gammaproteobacteria bacterium | reverse complement strand
TCGTTTTTGCCAGATTTGTTTGACGATTTCTTTTGTTGTTGCTGTTTTTGTTGTTGCAACAATTTTTCGATAGCGGCCTTGTTGGCCAGGGCATCGGCCATCCTGGGGGATTGCTGCAATGCCTTCTTGTAGGCTGCAATCGCTTCGGGATATTTTCCCAGTTTGGCCAGCGTATTGCCCCGATTATAGTCTGCGTCAGCGCCTTTGACCCGGTTGAAATCCTTTAGTGCTGACGCATAGTTTTTGCTGCGGTATTCGGCGCTGCCACGAAGCAGAGGGTCTTTTGCCAGTTTTGCAGCTTGCTCCATCTGGCCCTGGTTAAAGGCTTTTGTTGCCTGCTGATCTGGTCGTTGCCATAAATCATTCCAGGTGGCAGCCGTGGCGGGGCGTGGTAGTGGTAGCAAAAAGCTGCTGAGTAATACTGCCATTAGCCAGCCACGACGAAAGGCCAGAGCCGCCAGTGGTAACAGCATCAGGATCAACAGGGGGCCCTGTTCCTGCCAACGGGTCTGGGTCTGATTGTTGTCAATATTGTCCGATTTAGCAGGACTGGTTTGCAACAATACCTGTTGCAGATCCTGGTCACCATTTTGTAATGTGGCGTAACGACCACCACCAAGTTTAGCCAGTTGTTGCAATCGCTGTTGATTGAGGTGTGCCAACACCGGTTTGCCCGAACGATCCATCAGATTAGCACCATTGCCGTCGGGTACCGGTGCGCCTTCTGTAGTCCCTACGCCCAGCACTGATGTCCGATATCCCTGGGCTTTAAGCGCTTTTGCTGTGACCATGGCCTGGTCATTTTCCATGCCGTCACCGATCAGCAAAATCTCACCCTGTGGCAATCCGGATTGTTTGAGCAGTTGTGCGGCTTTCTCAAGCCCCAAGTCTACGCGGCTGCCCTGTACCGGCATCAGGTCCGGGTTTAGCACCTGCAGCATTGAACGAATGGTTTTGCTATCCCGGGTCAGAGGTACCACACTGAAGGCATCGCCGGCAAATACCACCAGGCCTGTCTGTCCTTCCTCTTTATTGTTCAGAATATCCTGAATCTTCAGACGGGCCCGAAACAGCCGGGACGGTTTGATATCGCTGGCATTCATGGAACGGGAGAGATCCAGGACAATAACGCGGGCCTGTGTGGTTTTAAAGACTGGCTGTGGAAGTTTTTTCCAGGTGGGGTCGGCCAGGGCCAGAACAGCAATCAGCCAGGCGATACCGAGCAGCCAGA
Source organism: uncultured Gammaproteobacteria bacterium (assembly GCA_964614335.1). Lineage (GTDB taxonomy): Bacteria > Pseudomonadota > Gammaproteobacteria > Arenicellales > DRJH01 > DRJH01. The sequence goes on along the minus strand of CAZTLH010000169.1, from coordinate 391 downwards.
GGGTGGTATGACTTCGTCGTCCATTATCGCCCAGCATCAACCAGGGGAGTAGTTGCGGGTCGACCCCTTTCCGCCAGGAATTCTGACCGCTGGCAGTCTGCTTTAGTAGCAGCAAAAAACCACCCACCTGCAGCCAGGCCACACACACACAACGCTGTCTCTTACAGACACCCTGCCCGTCGCCGGCGCGCTGACGGTGCAAACCGCCACCGGAATCCGCGGAAGCCGCTCGCGGATCGCGCGGACGAGCTCGACGCCGTTCATGACCGGCATGTCGATGTCGGTGATGACCGCGTCCACGTCGCTGCCCACCAGCTCGAGCGCGTCCTGCGGGTGCACCGCCACCACCGGCCGGTGACCCAGCCGCTTGAGCGTGTGCCCCAACAGCGCC
>CAZTLH010000168.1:0-6449 GCA_964614335.1 uncultured Gammaproteobacteria bacterium | reverse complement strand
CGGGCCAAAGCCCGCTTTTCCGTAGTAGGGTCTCTGTTCTCGGACAGGCTCCTAGACTTCTGTTTGACTCGATTTGTTATCTGCACTTGTTATCTGCACTATTGCTATTGATGCCATAGTGTTTACAATTGCGCCATTGTTATTCCTTATCCGTTTGCCGGATTATTTAACAGAAGAATTATGAAAGCAAGACTCTTCGAATCCCTGGTTGCCAATAGTCTGGATGCCATCGTCTGCGCCGATCAGGACGGCAACATCCTGACCTGGAATCCCGCCGCTGAACGTTTGTTTGGTTATACCCAATCCGAGGCTCTCGGCCAGTCACAAGCGATCTTGTTGTGTGAAGACAACCGTGCACAATGGCAGGAGATCACATCCAACCTTTCGGAACAGACAAAGAGCAACCGTTCTCTCGAGAAGATCAAGACCCGGGGTGTACACAAGGATGGCACGGCCTTTCCGATTGAGATCAAACTCTCCCGGGAGTATTTTGATGACCATTGGCTATTTCTGTCGGTGATCCATGATGGCCGAGCCCTTGAAGGTCTTGAGCAGAAACTGGCACTTTCGAAACATCAACTGTAGCTGCTGACCGACAATGCCCCCGATTATCTGTTTCAGCTGGATCTGCAGGGGATCATCACCTACGTGAATCGCCCCATACCGGGCCACAATCTGGAAGACATACTGGACACTGACATGCACATCTGGATAAATCCAGAAGCGCATGCCCATTTTGATCTGGCGATGAAACGGGCGATTCATAACGAGGAAACGGTTGAGTATGAAGCCACAGGTACCGTTTCCGGGCATTATTATCGTGGCGGTATCCGACCTGTGGTTGTGGAGGGTCAGGTACAGAGTCTGGTGCTGATTACGCATGACATCACAGATCTCAAACTGGCCGAGCAGAAACTGCATGTGTTGCTGGAAGCCAATAGCAAAATCAATTGCTCACTGGATCACGATACCATCTGTCGGACGCTGGTGACTGCAGCCTGCACATTGGTGGGTGCCAGTGCTGGGTCCGTCGGTCTGATCAAAGCCGGTCGAATGGTCTATAAGGAACGATATGACGGGAACAGGTGGTCTCCCTTTGTGCATGACTTCACCCCGGATAACGGCATTACCGGTCATGTCATGCAGACACTTAAATCCTACTACACAAACGATACCGATCGTGACCCCTATGTGATCGCAAAGGAACAGCGCCAATACCCTTTTCGTCAACTCATTGCAATACCGATACTCGACACGTCCAAGCAGTTACTCGGTTGTTTTGATCTCTATGATGCGATAGATGGACGTGCGTATGATGAACGAGATATAGAATTACTCGAGGGGCTGGCGGCTAATGCGGCGGTGGCCCTCGGCCATGCCCGGGTACTCCGGGAGCAGAAGCAGTTAACCCGGGTCTTGCAACAAAGTGAACAGCGAATGCGCCATCTCACTATGGTGTCGAACCAGCACATCGGCCTGGATTACTTCAAACAGTTGGTAAAGGCCTGTGCCATGGCGCTGGAGGTCAAGATCGTTTTCATTGCCGAACTGCTGGGCGCCAGACTGCAGGAAGCCTCATCACTGGCGATGTGGAATACAGACGCCCTGTCTGAGAGCTTCTCCTGGGTGCTGGCGGGTACACCCAGTGAGTACATCCGTGAAGGCCAATCGGTGTATATTGCCCGCAATGTGCAGCAGCAATACCCCATGAATGACTGGCTGGCCGAAGTCGATGCACAAAGCTATCTGGCCATACCCTTTCACAATGGCCAGGGTCAGATTACCGGTCACATCGGACTGGTTCATGACAAGCCATTGGACGATGCAAAAGTCCTACAGGTCACACTCGGGGTTTTTGCCGAACGTGCGGGGATGGAGCTGGAACGTATGCGTGATCTGGCAGCCATCCAGGAAAGTGAGGAGAAATTTCGAACCCTTACAGACAACGCGCAGGATGCCGTCATTGTGCTGGGCAATCAAGGGAACATTAGCCTCTGGAACCGGGCGGCGGAAAGACTGTTTGGGTATTCGGCAAAGGAGGTGCTGGGCAAAGACATTACATCACTCATTATCCCGGAACGTTATCGTGATCGACATCACCAGGGACATCGGCTATTCCGTGATACCGGCCAGGGCCAGTTTGTCGGTGAAACGGTTGAAGTTTCGGCATTGCACCGCAATGGGGAGGCATTTCCGGTGGAATTATCGATCTCCGCGGCTAAAACCAACGGTCAGTGGTACGCCCTGGGTATGGTCAGGGATCTCCGCGAGCGCAAACACAATGAGTTGGCCCTGCATAGAAGTCTGGAAGGCACAATCGATGTGGTTGTCAAAGCACTGGAGGCACGTGATCCCTATACGGCAGGACACGAGCGGCGTGTGGCTGAATTATCGTTCGCCATCGGTGAAGCACTGGGGTTTTCTGAGTCGGTGTTGGAAGGGCTGCGCCTCGGAGCGCTGATTCATGATGTCGGCAAAATCAACCTGCCGGCAGAACTCTTGAGTAAACCGACCAAATTGGCCGTATTGGAATATCAGCTGATCCAGGAGCATGCCCGGGTTGGTTATGAAATCCTTCGAGAAGTAGATTTTCCATGGCCGATTGCCGATATCGCCCATCAGCATCATGAACGCATGGATGGCAGCGGTTATCCGCAAGGTCTGTGTGGTGAGGCCATCTGTCAGGAGGCCCGAATTGTGGCCGTGGCTGATGTTGTGGAGGCCATGGTTTCACACCGCCCCTACCGGCCGGGACTGGGTATCGACAAGACCCTGGGGGAGATCCGTCGTGGGCGTGGCCAGCAATACGATGCCGATGTTGCAGATGCCTGCCTGCAGTTGTTTGCCGAAAATCGCTTCGCTTGGTCAAGTGTGGTCTGACCAGGGCTTTCTTCGCCACTCCTTGTTTTCGGCATAGTTCCGGGGCGCACTTATTTATGCAGGTAATTTGTTACTATGTAAATTCTTTTAATTGATGTTGTCATTGAACATGGGCGGTAGTCAACATTCAGTCCATGATGGACCAGAAAATCATCAATGCCTATTGCTTATCTATGCAATTGATAGAGTTTCACCTTGCGTTCCAGTCGAGGCCGTGAGATGCCAAGTATTTCACAGGCCCGTCCCTTGTGCCAATGCGTCGACTTCAATGTCCGGTCAATAAGGTCACGCTCCATTTCGGCAATACTCATGAGTGCCGGCTCACGAGTTGGCACCTCACCGTTCTCATTCCGGGATAACTCCCCTGCTTCACCATCATGTTCCTGCAACCCATCATTTTGTGATAATTCAAGTGTATCACCACGGGCCATCACAATCGCCCGGGTCAGAGCATTTTCCATCTGCCGAACATTCCCAGGCCACTCCCGGGTGGTCATTTCCTCCATCACCGAAATCGGTATTTTTGTTACATTGCGTTTTAGCCGCTGATTGATCTTGTTCACCAGATGATTTACCAGGACAGGAATATCCTCTACCCGCTCACGCAGTGGAGGGACGGTGATTTTGACAACGTTCAACCGGTAATACAGGTCCTGACGAAATTTACCCTGTTCAACCATTTCCTGTAAATCCCGATTGGTCGCGGCGATCACCCTGCCATCAAAAACCTGGGTCTCATTGCCACCCACCCGGTGATAGCAGTGATCCTGCAGCACCCGCAACAACTTGGCTTGCAATTGTTGCGACATATCACCGATTTCGTCGAGAAACAGTGCCCCACCACGAGCCTGGGAAAATTTGCCATCCTTGCGTGTGACCGCCCCGGTAAATGCTCCTTTTTCATGCCCGAACAACTCACTTTCCAGCAGCGTCTCAACGATTGCAGCACAATTGACAGGGATAAAAGACCCGATCGCCCCGGATGTATTGGCATGAATAGCATGGGCGATCAATTCCTTGCCGGTACCACTTTCCCCTTCAATCAACACCGTGGATCTGGACTGGGAAACCAGACCAATGATCTTGAATACTTCCTTCATCGACCGACTGCAACCAACTACAGTCCCGGCCATATCCTTGTCCGAAAGGTCAATAATATCTTTTTCAGTCCGTTGGTCCATGGCCCGCGTCAAGGCATCATCGAGTTCACCGATATCAATCGGCTTATGGATAAATTCGACCGCACCGTACTGCATGGCCTTGACGGTCAGTTCAAGATCATGGAATGCGGTGATGACTATGACCGGAACCTCAATACCCCGATTGCCAATTTTCTGCAGCATGGTCAGACCATCCATATCCGGCAGATGCACATCCAGAATTACCATATCGAAAGCAGCTTCCGACAATCTATCGAGGCCATCACCTGCTGTATTGACCCATTGCACTGCGTAGCCCTGGCTTTTTAAATGTAAAGCCAGGGTTTTACAGATAGATATTTCGTCATCAACAACCAGAATTTCCTGCATTTTCACTCCGTGCTTGGGTATAGTCATGTCGAAATGGCGCCCAAACCAATCAGACCAAAGAATACACTAAAATCCTCTAGCGTTCTCAATCACCCCGAAACTCCCGTCAGGAGGCTGTCCGAAAACAGAGAGCCTACTGCGAAAAAGTGGACTTTAGCCCATTTTCCCGCTCCATCGTTAAATAGAACGACTATTCCATCCTTAAGTTCGTAAACGGCACATGTGCCACTCCTCGCCTCAAATGATCGAAAAAATGACCTCACCCGCTTTCCCTCGTTACGACCGCCATGGATGGCGGAAGTGCCGGTTTTGCAGGAGCAACAAACCGGTCGACTCCTGTTCTCGGACAGCCTCCTGGGTTTCGCTGACTGTTGCTCACTGTAGAGGCGGTAATACAGGATTTGATTGGCGCCTATTAATTCATTTGATACCTGATGCCCGGGGGTGCATCTTTTCATGAGTACAGGGCACGTCTGTAGCACCACCCAAATTCTGGACTACGTTGTCTGCCAGTTTCTTGCCACGGGCGATACAATCCCGAACGGACACCCCATCCAGATAATTCCCGGCTAGAAATAAACCCGGTAACAGATGCAGTTGCCCGGCAATTTTCTGCAACCGCAGCTGATGACCCAGATGATACTGCGGCAAACCCTGTTTGTGCCGGATCACACGTACAAAATCCGGTTCTTCACCAACACCCAGTAACGGTTTCATCTCATTGAGGGCACTATTGACCAGTTCTTCGTCAGTACGAGCCAGGGTATCTGGATTCAACATTCCTCCCATATAGCAGGTAATCAACGCCTTGTCAGCGGGTGCGCGATGGGCAAACAAGCTGGAACTCCACAACGAACCCAGCAGTTGTTTTCTTTCAACTGCCGGGACCAGGTAACCGATACCATCCAGTGGATGATCAATAGCCGTGGAATTAAATCCCATGGTCAAGACTGCCATGGGCGCATAGACAATACTTCGAAGCTGGCATGCCAGCAAATCAGATAATGGTTGTAGTAAATTGGCCGCAGCCAGGGCCGGTGTAGCCATAATCACCGCATCGGCCTGCAGGATATCAATATAGTCGTCCGTTCTAACCCTCAAAATCCAGTGTTGCCCCTGTCGCTCGATCGCCTGCACTTCGCTATCACGATGTACGGCCTTGCCAAGATAGCTGCCTATCGCTTCCGGCAAGGCCTCCATCCCGTTTTTAAAGGAAAACAGATGCCGTGGATAGGTCGACTGCAAACCGCGAAATTTCTTGACCATGGCGCCCTTGAGAATGCTGCCAAATTGACCTTCCAGTTCTGAAAACCTCGGTAGTGCGCTTTTTGCACAAACCCGTTCGGCATCACCGGCCAGTGTCCCTGCGATAAACGGTTCGATACCCCGCTCATACATTTCGTGGCCAAAACGGCGTCGAATAAAATCGGCCACACTTTCCTCGGCGGCTACATCCGACTTTGCAATCCAGGGTTCAAGCAGCATTCGTAATTTGGCTAATGGGGTCCAGTAGGAGGATGTCAGCATGGCCAGTGCCCGGGTTGGCACAGCCACAACACGGCCCTTTTTAACCATATAACGTTTTTCGGCTTTGTCCTGGCGGAATACCTGATGCTCTGAGAGACCCACAGTCTCACAAAGATAATTAACTTCCGGCAAAAAATTCATCAGACAATTTGCTGCATGATCGATGGTATAACCATCTAGTTGTTGGCTACGAATCACACCACCGACACGGCGGGTGCGCTCAAGTATCGTCACATTGATCCCGCTTTGCTGCAACCAGAATGCGGTTGACAAACCGGAGATACCCCCACCGATAACGACGACTTGCTGTTTACTTTGCAACACATACCCTCAGTATTTGAACGTTTCGTTACAACGATTTCATACTAATAAAAAACCGAAGCAACGCATTATATTGGACTACACAGCATTTTCTGGCCGATAATGTCTCGTAGATACACGCTGCCCATATGCATAGCAAGTTTAATACCAACTGACCAGGAGCTGTCGCCAGCCAGGAATTCACCAACTATT
>CAZTLH010000167.1:0-6514 GCA_964614335.1 uncultured Gammaproteobacteria bacterium | reverse complement strand
AGGTATAGTCATCTCTATCAAGGTCTTACAACAACGCCCTGCGCAATAAAGATCCATGCTGGAGTGGTGTATTCTTGAGCGCGAAAGGTATATACCAGTATGGAGCTTGAATTTGCCACGATCATGGTTTGCAGTCAACTGTGAATGCTGGTTGTATTTAACGAGAATCAGTGAAGGCTGGCCTAAGTCTACTTTTCTGTAGTAGGACCTTTTTCCGGACAGCCACCCAGGAAAATATTGTCAGAGTCCTCATACGGTAACTGTTGTGCTTTATCATGTGGACGAAAGAATCATGGTTTGGTTCTGGTGTAAAATCACAGCACAGAATTTTATCGCTATCAGGAATCGGTATGGAACAGAAATTGACACATTTCAACAGTCGTGGTGATGCGCATATGGTGGATGTCGCGGGCAAACGTGAAACCCATCGTATTGCGATTGCCGACGGCAGTATCCTGATGGCGGCGGTGACACTGCAGAAAATTATTGATGGCAGTCATAAAAAAGGCGATGTCCTGGGTATTGCCCGGATCGCAGCAATCATGGCGGCCAAACATACATCAGATATTGTGCCGCTCTGTCATCCCTTGCGCTTGACCCGGATCGATATTCAGTTGCAACCCAACAGCGATAACAATACAGTCCATTGCCGGGCCCAGGTTGAAAGTCATGATCGTACCGGTGTCGAAATGGAAGCCCTGCATGCTGTCCAGGTGGCCTTGTTGACAATTTACGATATGTGCAAGGCCGTCGATCGGGGCATGATTATGCAGGAAATCGGTCTGGTGTATAAGTCAGGTGGAAAATCAGGTGTGTGGGAACGACCATGAATAAGTCTGTTATGGATCAATCAATCTCTGCTGCTTGCGGTTGTGATCATGATACCGCTGCGCTGGAGTTTGATACGGCGCGCAGCCGAATTCTGGATGGTGTCAGTGCTGTGACCGGTCAGGAGCGGGTGTCGTTACACACTGCATTGCGACGCCGTCTGGCGGTCGATGTACTGTCGCCCCATGCGGTACCAGGTTATGACAATTCGGCCATGGATGGTTACGCTCTGCGTGCCGCAGACGTCTCCCCGGGTGTCAGCTTGCCTTGTGTTGGTGCTTCCTTTGCCGGCCACCCCTATGACCGGGCTGTTGAGGCAGGAGAATGTGTTCGTATCATGACCGGTGCGGTATTGCCAAAAGGTGCCGACAGCGTGGTAATGCAGGAGCGGGTTCGGGTCGATGCTGGCAATGTCATCTTGCAGCAGAAGGTGACTCAGGGTGACCATGTGCGGTATGCCGGTGAGGACCTGCAGGCGGGGGCCGTGGCACTGGCATCCGGTAGTTATGTAGGTCCTGCTCAATTGGGTATGCTGGCCTCACTGGGTCTGGCTGAAGTGGTGGTCAGACGTCGGCCGCGAGTCGTTATCCTGTCGACCGGTGACGAACTCTGTGGTCTGGGTCAGTCATTACGATCCGGTATGATTTATGACAGCAACCGTCACACCTTGTTCGGCCTGCTGCAAACCTGTGCCGTGGAGCTGATCGATATGGGCATCATTCCCGACGACCTGGAGCTGACCCACCAGGCCTTTGCCAACGCTGCAGAACAGGCGGATATGATCATTACGACGGCCGGTGTATCAGTTGGTGACGCTGATTATGTCAAGCAAGTACTGGACGAGCTAGGCGAGGTTGGCTTCTGGAAAATCGCCATCAAACCCGGAAAACCATTGGCTTTTGGCCATATCGGCGATGCGGTATTCTTTGGCTTGCCCGGTAATCCGGTATCCACCATGGTGTCTTTTTATCAATTTGTCCGCCCGGCATTGTTGAAGATGACCGGTGGCCAGGTGAACAACAGTCTTCGCCTGCAGGCGACTTTATTGCAGTCCATCACCAGAAGTCCGGGACGTGTGGAATTTCAACGTGGAATTTTGACCGAGGATGGGAACGGTTGTCTGCAGGTAGTGAGTACCGGCAACCAGAGTTCAGCGGTGTTGAGTTCGATGGGCAAAGGCAACTGTTTTATCGTACTGCCGGCAACAAGTCAGGGTGTGGATGCCGGCCAGACAGTGCTGGTGGAGCCTTTTGCCGGGAATCTTTTTGCAACGGAGAATACTTGAGTCGTCAGGATATCGACCGATGGCAGCATAAATATGCAGCACCGGCGAACAAGGTACTGACACCGGATCCCCTACTCGCAGAATATGCCTCTTTGTTGCGGGGGCCGGGTGTGGCACTGGATCTGGCCTGTGGCCGAGGGCGAAACAGTTTGTTTCTGGCCCGGCTTGGCAAGACAGTCTACGCGGTCGATGGCTCGTTGCTGGCTGCTCGCAGCCTGCAACGACTGGCCCATAACAACATCCATGTCTGGGTGACCGACCTTGAACACTGGCAATGCCCGGCTGCAATATTCGATCTGGTTGTGGTCGATTATTTCTTATATCGCCCACTGATACCGGTATTGATCACAGCACTGAAACCGGGAGGCCTGCTGTTTTACCAGACCTTTAACAAAAATATTCTGCAACAGCGTCCAGGTTTCTCACCGGACTATCTGTTGACTCCTGGAGAATTGATGCAAACGGCAACTGGCATGAAGATTCTGGCCAGTAATGATACGCCCGAGAATACCGACAGCAGCAGTTTTGTTTTGGCCAAAAAAGCACCTCTAGTTGATCATCAGGTTGTTCGAAAGTGATAAAGGCCGGTTGGCAGAAGTTGCCGCTAAATCCCGATTTGGTAACGCTTGTGTCGCTGCGACACCATGCTGTCAACTGTTCCGATAACGTCATCAGATCGTCGCCCATTGATGGCTAAACGAACAGCCGGTTTGTCAACAGTTGCGCCCTCTGGTTAAGAGGTACTGTGTGACAGGCTACGGTTTCGATCTGCTGATCACCTGTGTCATATGGGATGAGATTGACGTAACAACAACATGATCCTGTTCGTGAGCGGCTGCAGGAAATTCAGGAATAAGCAGGGCTAAATGTTACAATAGCCCTGTAACTTGGCCAGTCATTCACTGCTGCAGATCACACGCCCTGAGGTATTCCAGGTTGTGTATTATGACAGGCTCCTAAACGACATCCGGGCTGAGCCCGTAACCTAACTGTAATATATGCTAGACCCAGAAACAGGATAAACGCATGAGCAAAAATAGTGAAACATTGTTTGCAGCCGCCTGCAAAGTGATTCCCGGTGGTGTCAATTCACCGGTACGAGCCTTCAAGTCAGTCGGTGGTACACCGCTATTTTTTCGTCGTGGTGAGGGCAGTCGTCTGTATGATCAGGATGATCGGGCCTATATCGATTATGTCGGTTCCTGGGGGCCGAAAATCCTCGGTCACGCCCATCCGGCAGTGGTTGCTGCAGTACAGCAGGCGGCCGCACGGGGTTTGAGCTTCGGCGCACCAACCGAACAGGAAACCGAGATGGCCCAGGTGTTATGTCGGCTGGTGCCTTCGATGCAGAAAGTACGTATGGTCAATTCCGGTACCGAAGCCACCATGAGTGCGATTCGTCTGGCACGGGGTTTTACCGGTCGCGACAAGTTGATCAAGTTTGAAGGTTGTTATCATGGGCATTCTGATGGCTTGCTGGTCAAGGCCGGTTCGGGCGCCCTGACGCTGGGTGTGCCAACCTCACCCGGTGTGCCCGCCTCTGTAGCCGAGCATACCCTGACCGTGGAATACAATAATGCAGCCGAGGTTGAGACCACATTCGAGGCCTGGCCGGAGCAGATTGCTGCCGTTATTGTAGAGCCGGTAGCTGGCAATATGAATTGTGTGCCGCCGGTGGCTGGGTTTCTCGAAGCATTGCGGGAAAGTTGTGATCGTCATGGCGCGGTGCTGATATTTGACGAAGTAATGACAGGCTTTCGGGTTGGTCTGGGTTGCGCCCAGGGTCGTTTTGGAATCACTCCGGATCTGACCACCCTGGGCAAGATTGTTGGTGGCGGTATGCCGGTGGGTGCCTTTGGCGGTCGCGCAGATATCATGGACAAGCTGGCCCCGGATGGGCCGGTGTATCAGGCAGGTACCCTGTCAGGTAATCCTGTAGCCATGGCGGCCGGTCTGGCCACCCTGGCAGAAATTGTCAAACCAGGTTTTTATGAGCAGCTGGAAAAACGCACTACCTCACTATTGCTGGGTCTTGAACAGGCGGCCGATCGACACGGGGTTGCTTTTACCACCCAACAATGCGGTGCCATGTTTGGGCTCTTTTTTACCTCCGAAGGGGTGATCAGCAGTTTTTCCCAGGCTGTGTTCTGTGACAGCGCTGCATTCAACCGTTTCTTCCATGGCATGCTTGAACGGGGTATCAATCTGGCACCTTCGGCATTTGAGACTGGCTTCATGTCAGCCGCTCACAGCGAAGCCGATATCGAAGCGACCATTACTGCAGCTGACTCCGTATTTGTCGACATAGGCCAGGAGCCTGTTCGGGCATAGGAGCCGACCGGTTCACGAACCTAAGGGTGGAATGCGGGTTGTGTAACGAGGATCAGGGGGATTGGGTAGCGCCGGCGCACAAAAATAGCCAAAAGCTGGACAGAACCAGCAGGACACCGGCCAGAATAATGGCCAGTCCAAGTCCGTAGCGTCGCGTACTGGCAACGACGGAAATTTCAGCATTGGGTAGAATCAGCCGGACTTTAGCAGCCGCTGTTTATCCCGATTCCAGTCCCGTTCTTTAATACTGGCGCGTTTGTCATATTTTTTCTTGCCCCGGGCCAGACCAACCGCCAGTTTTGCTCGGCCTTTTTTCCAGTATAACGAGAGTGGAGCCAGGGTATAACCACCACGCTCGGCCGAGCCGATCAAATGATCGATCTGTTTTTTATGCAGTAGGAGCTTGCGGGAACGAATGGGGTCGGGGTTGATATGGGTGGAAGCGGATTGCATGGGGGAAATGTGTGCGCCAAACAGATACAGCTCGCCATTTCTGATGAGTACATAGGCTTCCTTGAGCTGGGCTCTGCCATCACGCAGACTTTTGACTTCCCAGCCCTCGAGCGCCAGGCCGGCTTCAAAGGTTTCTTCAATGAAATAATCAAAGTAGGCTTTTTTGTTGCGGGCGATACTGGGTGGAGCGTTTTTTTTACGGGCATTCATCAGCACACATCAGAAATAGGAAAAATCAGCGTCCTGTCGGAAACAGGCGTCTACAATCACATTATACCGAAGACAATCTGTAATACAGTATACAGTTTCCAACTGATTCGCCAGTGAATCATGGATTTAGTAAAAATCTGTTTACGCTTGATGAGCATAATTTTAAGGATGCAGTCGACAAGACCTGAGTTATATTCCTTGTTGGAACAGCTGTCTTTATATCCGCAATTCCTGCTGCAATTCGACAACAAGGATTTGTTGGCCGCTTTCGGGTGCTTTTGGCCCAATGGCCATAGACCGAGAAAACTATCAGCGAATCGCCGGCGAGGGAGCGCCTGTCTTTTTACCGCAACCTCGTGTTCTGTTGTACTGGGTCGACTACCATCTCATACGATCAGCACTTGTACAGTGGCGATTAATTCTGTACCTTGTGCCTCCCATCACCCGTGGTGGTAGAACCTGGAAATTACTGGAGCAGTTACAGTTGATATGAAACACATCGAGCAATCTGCGTTGGTCGCCTATCCCGCCGATCAGATGTTCCGCCTGGTGGATGATATCAAGGCCTACCCGGAATTTCTGCCATGGTGTGGGGGGACCGAAGTCCTGCATCGTCAGGATAATTTGGTCCAGGCCAGTATCCGTATCCATTACATGGCGGTTGACCAGACCTTCGCAACAGAAAACACCTTGACTGAAGGTCGTAATATCCAGATTCGTCTGCTCAGTGGTCCCTTTAGCCATTTGCTGGGCGACTGGACATTTCAACCTTTGTCAGAAGAGGCCTGCAAAGTCAGTCTGCGTCTGGATTTTGATTTTTCCAATCGACTGGTCGCGCTGGTAGTGAGCCCGGTCTTCAGTCAAATTGCCAATAGTCTTGTGCAGGCTTTTTGTCAGCGTGCGAAAGCGATTTATGGTGCTAAACCCACTGTCGGGCAGCAATCATAGCGATGGAATCCGGGTTGGCTGGAAAAATTATCGTCGCATATGTCCTTGATGGACGACAAATATCGGAATTATTTGATATCACCGCCGAGACAACGGTTGCTACATTTTTGCAACTATCCAATGTCCAGCAGTGTATCCCGGCCGTAGTTCGCAGCAGGGCCTACGGCATCTATAGTCGGCCAGCAGATGCACAAACTCATCTGTCTGAGGGCGATCGTCTGGAGTTTTATCAACCCTTGCTCATCAGTCCCGAGCAACGACGACGCCAATTGGCCGATCGGGCCAATCGCTAGGAGCCTGTCCGAGAACAGAGAGCCTACTGCGGAAAAGCGGGCTTTGGTCCATTTTTCCGCTTATTTTCGTTAAATACAACGAGTATTCCATCCTTAGGTTCGTGAACGGCACATATATGGACCCGCTCCGTTTGCAAGACATTTTTGATCAATGATATGAGAGAAA